>NZ_JBJLSH010000011.1:0-87866 GCF_050871905.1 Kineococcus haloalkalitolerans | reverse complement strand
CCCGCGCCCCCCCCCCCCCCCCCCCCCCCCCCCCCCCCCCCCCCCCCCCCCCCCCCCCCCCCCCCCCCCCCCCCCCCCCCCCCCCCCCCCCCCCCCCCCCCCCCCCCCCCCCCCCCCCCCCCCCCCCACGACAGGGGGTCAGCGGGCGGGCTGGTCGCCGTCGAGCGCGTCGCCGTCCTCGTCGAGGTCGTCGTCGTCGAGGTACTCGAGGTCGTCGTCCTCGTCGAGGTCGTCCAGCTCGTCGTGCTCGACGGGCTTGCGGTACGGGTCGGCCTCACCGGCCGGCCGGGCGCCGGCGGCCAGGGCCGCCACGCGGGCGTCCTGCTCAGCGGCCGAGCGCAGCAGGTCCTCGATGTGCGTGGCGGTCTCGGGGACCTCGTCGGAGGTGAACGTCAGCGTCGGGGTCAGCCGCACCCCGGTGCGCTTGCCGACCTCCGAGCGCAGCACGCCCTTGGCGCTCTCCAGCGCCGCGGCGGTACCCGCCTTCTCCTCCTCGGAGCCGAAGACCGTGTAGTAGAGCGTCGCGTGCTGCAGGTCGTTCGTCACCCGCGCGTCGGTGATGGTGACGAACCCCAGCCGGGGGTCCTTGACGCGCTTCTCGAGCGCCTCCGCGACGACCACCTTGATGCGGTCGGCGAGCTTGCGGGCGCGGGTCGGGTCCGCCACGGGACTCTCCTCCTGGGGGTGACTAGTCCTCCGACGACAGGAGCTGCCGCCGGGTGCTGAGGATCTGGAACTCGGGGTGCGCCGCGACCAGCCGCTCGCAGCGGTCCAGCACGTCGGCGCAGCGCGCCGCGTCCGGGGCCACGACCGCCACCGCCACCTCGGCGCGGCGGTGCAGGTCCAGGTGGCCGGTCTCGGCCGCGGCGACGTCGAAGGACCGCCGCAGCTCCGCGACGAGGGGACGGACCAGGCTGCGCTTGCCCTTGAGCGAGTGCACGTCGCCCAGCAGCAGGTCCACGGTGAGGGTGGCAGCGAACACGTGGGTGGGGGTGCGGCCTCCCCCGCGGGTGTCTCGGGTCCCGTCCGCGGCCGCGGACGGCGACGGCCGGGGCGGGAGGGAGGTCCCGCCCCGGCCGTGGTGGGCTCGGGGCCCTGCCGGGATCAGCCGGTCAGCGCGGCTTCTCCTGCATCTCGAACGTCTCGATGACGTCGTCGACCTGGATGTCGTTGAACGACCCCAGCCCGATACCGCACTCGTAGCCCTCCCGGACCTCGGTCGCGTCGTCCTTGAAGCGGCGCAGCGACTCGATGTTCAGGTTGTCCCCGTGCACCACGCCGTTGCGCAGGACGCGCGCCTTCGTGTTGCGGCGGATGAGGCCCGAACGGACGAGGCAGCCGGCGATGTTGCCGAACTTCGAGGAGCGGAAGACCTCCCGCACCTCGGCGGTCCCGAGCTGGACCTCCTCGTACTCCGGCTTGAGCATGCCCTTCAGCGCGCTCTCGACGTCCTCGATCGCCTGGTAGATGACCGAGTAGTAGCGGATGTCGACGCCCTCGCGGTCCGCGTACTCCTTCGTCTGCTGCTCAGGACGCACGTTGAACCCGATGATGATCGCGTTCGACGCGACGGCGAGGTTGACGTTGTTCTTCGTCACCGCGCCGACGCCGCGGTCGATGACCCGCAGGTCGACCTCGTCACCCACGTCGATCTTCAGCAGGGCGTCCTCGAGGGCCTCGACCGAGCCCGCCCCGTCACCCTTGAGGATGAGGTTGAGGGTCTCGACCTTGCCCTGCTCCAGCGCCTTGGTGAAGTCCTCCAGCGAGATGCGCTTGCGCGCCTTCGCCAGGGCCGCGTTGCGCTCCTGCGCCTCGCGCTTCTCCGCGATCTGCCGGGCCGTGCGGTCGTCGGGCGCCGCCAGGAAGGTGTCACCCGCACCCGGCACCGACGTCAGGCCGAGCACCTGCACCGGACGCGACGGGGTCGCCTCCTCGACGTTCTCGCCGTTCTCGTCGAGCATCGCGCGGACGCGGCCGTAGCCGGTGCCCGCGACGATCGCGTCGCCGACGCGCAGGGTGCCGGACTGCACCAGCACCGTCGCCACCGGACCGCGGCCCTTGTCGAGGTTGCCCTCGATGGCCACGCCGCGGGCGTCCTTGTCGGGGTTCGCCCGCAGGTCCAGCGCCGCGTCGGCGGTCAGCAGGACCGCCTCCAGCAGCTCGTCCAGGCCGCGGCCCTGCTTGGCGGACACGTCGACGAACAGGGTGTCGCCGCCGTACTCCTCGGCCACCAGGTTGTACTCGGTGAGCTGCTGCCGGACCTTGTCCGGGTTGGCGCCCTCCTTGTCGACCTTGTTGACCGCGACCACGATCGGCACGTCCGCCGCCTGGGCGTGGTTGAGCGCCTCGATCGTCTGGGGCATCACGCCGTCGTCGGCCGCGACCACGAGGATCGCGATGTCGGTCACCTTCGCACCGCGGGCACGCATGGCGGTGAACGCCTCGTGACCAGGGGTGTCGATGAAGGTGATCGGGCGCTCGACGCCGTCGTGCTCCTTGGCGACCTGGTAGGCGCCGATGTGCTGGGTGATGCCACCGGCCTCCTTGGCGACCACGTCGGAGGAGCGGATGGCGTCCAGCAGCTTCGTCTTGCCGTGGTCGACGTGACCCATGACGGTCACGACCGGCGGGCGCGCCTCCAGGTCCTCGTCGCCCTCGGCCTCGAGCTCGGCGTCCAGGTCGATGGAGAAGCCGGCGAGCAGCTCGCGCTCCTCGTCCTCCGGCGAGACGACCTCGATGACGTAGCCCAGCTCGTTGCCGAGCAGCTGGAAGGTGTCCTCGTCCAGCGACTGCGTGGCGGTGGCCATCTCCCCCAGGTGGAAGAGGACGGTCACCAGCGCCGCGGGGTCGGCGTCGATGCGCTCGGCGAAGTCGCTCAGCGACGCGCCGCGGCGGATCCGGACGACGGTCGTGCCGTCGCCGCGCCGGACCTGCACACCCCCCACCGAGGGGGCCTGCATCGCCTCGTACTCCTGGCGCTTCGCGCGCTTGGACTTGCGCCCGCGGACCGGACGGCCGCCGGCGCGCCCGAAGGCGCCCTGCGTGCCACCGCGGCCACCGCGGCCCGGACCGCCGGGACGGCCGGCGAAACCGCCGCCACCACCGGCACCGCCGGGACCGCCCGGACGGCCGCCGAAGCCGCCGCCACCACCGGGACGACCGCGGCCGGGAGCGCCCGGGCGCCCCGCGGGCGCGCCGGGACGGCCGACCGTCGGGCGGGCCGGCATCATCCCCGGGTTCGGGCGCGGACCGCCCGGACGCGGGCCGCCGGGGCCGGCGGCGCCGCCGGGACGGGGACCGCCCTGCGGGCGCGGCATGCCCTGGTTGGCTGCGAACGGGTTGTTGCCCGGGCGGGGACCGCCCTGCGGGCGAGGCATGCCCTGGCTCGTCGCGAACGGGTTGTTGCCCGGACGCGGGGCACCGGGGCGCGGCGCACCGGCCGGGCCGCCCTCGCGGCCGCCGGGGCGGCCACCGGGAGCGGGACGGTCGCCGCGCGGGCCGCCGGGACGGCCGTCGCGCTCGGGCGGGCCGGGACGGCGGGCGCCGGGCGCGGGCGCGCCGGGACGGCCGCCGGCCGGTCCACCGGGAGCACCGGGGCCGGGACGGCCGCCGGGCACGGGACGGTCACCGCGCGTCGGGCCGCCCGGCGCGGGCGGCGTGGACGGGCGGGCCTGCCCACCGGCGGCGGGAGCCTGCTGGCCCGGGCGGGCACCGCCGGGCGTCGGCCGCTGCTGGCCCGGGCGGGCCGGGGTCGCGGGCGACGGGGCGGACGCCGCCGGCTGCGCCGACGCGGCCGGGGCCTGGAAGGCCGGACCCGGCGCGGGCGCCGCGGGGGCTGCCGGAGCCGGGGGGGCCGGGGGGGCCGAGGGGGCCTGCGCGGCGGGAGCCGCCGGGGCGGCCGGGGCCGGACGGGCGGCGGGACCCGGCGCGGGCGCCGGGCGGGAGGGCACCGGCGCGGGGCCCGGGCGGGCTCCCTGCGGCAGGCGCGGTCCCGGCTTCACGGCCGGGGCGGGACGGTCGGCGCCACGCGCGCCACCGTCGTGGGGGAACTTGTCCTTCAGGCGTCGGATGACCGGCGGCTCGACGGTCGACGACGCCGACCGGACGAACTCGCCCATCTCCTTGAGCGTGGCCAGCACGACCTTGCTCTCGACCCCGAACTCCTTGGCGAGCTCGTAGACCCGGACCTTTGCCACATCTCTCCTGTCTCGGTCCGGGCCACCTCGAGGGCGCGGACCGTCGTCAGTCGGGGGTGTTCATCGCTGCGCACTCATCGGGTGCTCATCAGCTGTTCGACCCGCTCTCATCGGTGGTGGTGGACACGACGCCCTCGACGTGCGAGCGCACGGCGGAGGTGTCGAGGGGACCGGTGCGGCGCAGGGCACGGGCGAAAGCCCGCCTCCGCTCCGCAGCGGTCAGGCACGCGGGGTCCTCGTGCACCCACGCGCCCCGGCCGGGGAGCCGGCGCCGGGCGTCGACGAGGAGGACGTCCCCGTCGCCGGGGGCGACGACCCTCAGCAGCACCGACCGGAGGTCCCGTCCTCGACAACCCACGCAGGTGCGCAACGATTCCACGACGGCTCCCTCGGGACGGGTGCTGTCGCGCCGCGCGGTGGATCGCCGGTCGGGTCGACCGGTCGGAGCGAGTGACACGATGGCGGAAGTGTAGCGCTGCGGGCCCGCCTCAGCGTCCGCGCGTCGCGCCCGGGGCGGCGCTCCGGTCGCCGGGACGCCCCGACGTGCCCGCGGCCCCGGAGCCGCCGGAGCCCCCGGCGTCCCCCGGCGCCTCGGTGTCCGGGCGGATGTCGATGCGCCAGCCCGTCAGCTTCGCGGCCAGGCGGGCGTTCTGCCCCTCCTTGCCGATGGCCAGCGACAGCTGGTAGTCGGGCACCACGACGCGCGCGGCGCGGGCGACCTCGTCCACGACCGTCACCGACGTGACGCGCGCCGGCGACAGCGCGCTGGCCACGAAGGCCGCCGGGTCGTCGGAGTGGTCGACGATGTCGATCTTCTCCCCGCGCAGCTCGGCCATGACCGCCCGCACCCGCTGCCCCATCGGCCCGATGCAGGCGCCCTTGGCGTTGACCCCGGGCCGAGTGGCGCGCACCGCCATCTTCGAGCGGTGCCCCGCCTCGCGCGAGAGCGCTGTGATCTCCACGGTGCCGTCGGCGATCTCCGGGACCTCGAGCGCGAACAGCTTGCGCACCAGCTGCGGGTGCGAGCGCGAGAGCACCACCTGCGGCCCCTTGGGGCCCTTGCGCACCGACACGACGAAGCAGCGCAGGCGGCTGCCGTGCTCGTAGCGCTCCCCCGGCACCTGCTCCTGCGGGGGCAGCACGCCCTCCAGGGCACCGAGGTCCACCTGCACCATCCGCGGGTCGCGGCCCTGCTGCACGACGCCGGAGACGATCTCGCCCTCGGTGTCCGCGAACTCGCCCAGCACCTGGTCGTCGGCCGCGTCGCGCAGCCGCTGCAGGATGACCTGGCGGGCCGTCGTGGCGGCGATGCGCCCGAAGCCGGAGGGGGTGTCGTCGCGCTCGGCCAGGACGGTGCCGTCCTCGTCGCGCTGGGCCACCATGACCCGGCACTCACCGCTGGTGCGGTCCAGCTCCACGCGGGCGTGCGGCTTCGCGCCCTCGGTGTGGTGGTAGGCGCTCAGCAGCGCCTGCTCGATCGCGCGCACGAGCGTCTCGAAGGGGATCTCCTTCTCCCGCTCGAGCAGGCGCAGGGCCGCCATGTCGATGTTCACCGCTCGTCCTCGTCCTCGTCCACGTCGTCGTCCAGCTCGTCCGCGTCGTCCACCTCGCCGCCGGCCGGCGCGTCACCCGCCCGGCGGAACTCCACCTGCACCTCGCCGCGCAGCACGTCGGCCAGCGCCACCTCGCGCGGCGCCCCGACGTCGGCGGCCCGGGGCGGGCGGCCCTTGACCGGCTGCGGCTCCAGCCGCAGCAGCACGACCGCGTCGTCCCCGTCCCCGGTGACCGCCTCGACGCGCCCGAGCACGTCGCCACCCTCGCGCAGCAGCACCCGCACCAGGCGCCCGCGGGCCCGGGAGAAGTGCCGCGCGCTCGTCAGCGGCCGGTCCACCCCCGGGGAGGAGACCTCCAGCGTGTACGGGACCTCGCCCAGGGCGCCGGAGGCGTCCAGGGCCTCGGAGACGGCCTGCGAGGCCACCGCGACGGCGTCCAGGTCGACCTCGCCGGGTTCGTCGCCCGCCAGGTCGACGACCACCCGCACCACGCGGCGGCGCCCGGCGGTGGTCACGGCCACGTCCTCGAGCGCCAGCCCGGCCCGCTGCACGGGTCCGGTCAGCACGCCGGTCAGCACGTCCGGCAGGGCACCGGGCGCGGACTGCTCGGACGACGGCACGGTGCTGCTCCCCAGGTCGCGGGCGGTCGCGCGGGCCCGCACGACGACGGACCACCTTAGCCGCCGCGGCGCCCCCCGCCCGCCCGCGAGCACCGGGCCGGACGCGGGCCGCGGGGCGGGCGGGGGCTGGGCGCTGGGGGCGCGTGGCACGATGCCCGCCGTGCGCGCCGCCCCTCCCCCCGTCCCCGGCGGGGCGGCGGCCGGCGGCCCGCACCGGCGCGCCGTCCTGACCGCGGGCCTGGGCGCGGGGCTGGCGGCCGGCGCCGTCCTGCTGGGCGGCTGCGGCGTGCGCTGGGTCACCGGCCCCGAGCCCACGCCCACGCCCGCGCGGGGCCCGGACGACGACGCGCGCGACACCGCCGTCGCCGACGCCCGCGCGCTGGCCGCCGTGCGCGCCGACCCCGCCGCGGCGGAGGGCGTGCGCGCGGTCCTGGTGGACGTCGCCGCGGCCGCCGCCGAGCACCTGAGCGCGCTGGGCGCGGACGACGACCGGGCGGAGCCGACCACGGGGCCGGCCTCCGACCCGAGCACCGGGCCGACCACCGGCTCCGCGGTGGAGGTCCTCGACGAACCGGCCCGGGTGCTGGAGGTCCTGGCCACCGCCACCGCCGACGTCCCGGCTGTCGTCGGACCCCTGTCGGGCGGCATGGCGCGCCTCCTCGCGGCGGTCGCGGTGTCCCGGCGCCTGCACGCCGAGCGGCTGGCGGCGGCGCTCGGCGCCCCCCTCGAGCCTCCCGCCCCCGCCGGCCCCGGCGAGGCGGCGCGCGCGGTCGCCGCGGAGGCCGCCGCGCTGACCGGGGTGCCCGCCGCGGACGGCGCCGGCCCGGCCGGCGCGCTGCAGGACGCGCTCGCCGGCGCGCACGCCGCCGTCCACGCCCACGGCCTCGTCGCCGGGCGGGTGCTCCCGGCGACCGACGAGGCCGTCCACCGGGCGGCGCTGGCCGCGGCGGACGCCCACCGCGTCGTGCGCGACGCGCTGGCGGAGCTGCTGAGCGCCCGCGGGCTGGAGCCCGTCGCCGCCGCGCCCGCCTACGACCTGCCGGCGCCCGCCCCCGGTGACGTGGCCGCCGCCCGCGACCTGGCCCGGCGCGTCGAGCTCGGGCTCGTCGACGTCTGGTCCGCCGGGGTGGCCGCCACCCGCGCCGAGCGGGCGCTGGCGGCCGCGGGCTGCCTCGCCGCCGCCCGCGCCGCCGCCTCGTGGGGGGCGCCGCTGCCCGCGCTGCCCGGGCTGGGAGACTCGGGCCCGCCATGACGAGCAGCGCGAGCGGGACCGGGCCGGGCGGCAGCGCCGGCGGGGACGGCGAGGACGGCGAGGACGTGGGCACGATCCGCGTGCTGACGTGGAACGTGTGGTGGCGCTTCGGCGACTGGCGCGCCCGCCGCGACGCGCTGCTGGCGGTCCTGGAGCGCGAGCGCCCCGACGTCGTGTGCCTGCAGGAGGTGTGGGCCACCGCCGAGGAGAACCTCGCCGAGCAGCTGGCCGAGCGGCTGGGCATGACGGCGGCCTGGTCGCCCTCGCCCGCCCCGCAGCGCTGGCAGCGGCGCCTGGCCTGGACCGGGGAGGACGCGGAGGACCCCGCCGGGGTCGAGTTCGGCAACGCCGTGCTGTCCCGCTGGCCGCTGCGCGAGACCCGCGTGGCCGACCTGCCCAGCGGCGGCGGCGAGCCGGAGGGCCGCACCGCGCTGCAGGTCCTCGTCGAGGCGCCGGGGCGGCTGCTGCCCGTGACGACGACCCACCTGAACTCCTCCCCCGCCGAGTCGGCCGTGCGCTGCGAGCAGGTGCGCGCCCTCGTGCGCTTCGTCGCCGAGCGCCGCGACCGCTCCTGGTACCCGCCGGTGGTCACCGGCGACTTCAACGCCGTGCCCGAGTCCGACGAGGTGCGCCTGGCGTGCGGGTACCAGACGGCCGGGCCCGTCGAGGACTTCGTCCTGCTGGACTCCTGGCGCTTCGCCGAGCCGGGCGACCCGGGCCTGTCCTGGGACCGGCGCAACCCGTGGGTGGCGCGCGTGCACCAGCCCAGCGCCCGCATCGACTACGTCCTCGTCGGCCTGACCCCGTTCACCGGCGAGGGCGCGGTGCTGGGCGCCCGGCTGGCGGGCACCGACCCCGAGGACGGCGTGTGGCCCTCCGACCACGCGGCCGTCGTCGTGGACCTGCGGGCCTGAGGTCGCGGTCCCGGGGCGGTGCTCAGCCGCCGCGCTCGCGGCGGGCGACGCGCTTCCAGTTGGCGCCCAGCTTCTGCAGGTGCACGCGCGTGCGGTCGGCGCGGAAGAAGTCGAGGGCGTGCTCCACGGCCGCGCCGTCCACGTCGTGCGCGGTGCGGCGGATCGCCAGCAGCGCCGCGCCCGCCGCCACCTGCAGCAGCTGCGCCTGCTCGGCCGTGGCGGGCACGGCCTCGACGGTCTCGTCGGCCCGGTCGAGCTCCAGGCCGTAGCGGGCGGTCAGTGTCGCGTACAGCGACTCGGTCAGGTCGTGCTGCAGCAGGCCGGGGTACCGGCGGGCGGGCAGCACCGAGCGGTCCAGCGACCACGGCACGTCGTCGACGCGGCGCAGGCGGACGACGCGGACGACCTGCTCGCCCTCGCCCAGCCGCAGGGCCCGCCGCTCGTCGGGACCGGGGACGCCCAGCTCGGCCCGCAGGACCGTCGTCGCCACGCGCATCCCCTGCCGCCGCACCATCTCCGGCACGCCCATGGTCGTGTTCAGGTGCCGCTGAACCCGGCCGTCGTGGGCGAAGACCCCTCCGGTGCGGCCGGTGGCCCGCCGCACCCGCCCCTCGTCCTCCAGCCGGTCGACGGCCTGGCGCAGCAGGGAGCGGCTCACCCCGAAGCGCTCGGCCAGCGCCCGCTCCGACCCGACGAGCTCGCCGGGGTGGAACCGCTCGTCGGTCAGCAGGCGCAGCAGCCGCAGCCGCACCAGGGCGGCGGCGTCCTCGGGCGGCGCGGGGCGGGCGGTCACGCCGGCGGAACCTACCCGCCGGCGGCCGTTCACCGCCCCAGCGCGGTGAGCGAGTCGTCCAGGGCGGTGACCAGCGTGCCCACGTCCTCGCGGGCGAACGCCAGCGGCGGGCGCAGCTTGAGGACGTTGCCGTGCGGGCCGGCCACCGAGGTGAGCACGCCGCGCTCGCGCAGCTCCTCCAGCACCGCCAGGGCCAGCGGCCCGTCGGGCTCGCGGGTGCCCCGGTCGCGCACCAGCTCCAGCCCCGCGAACAGGCCCGCGCCGCGCACGTCGCCGACGCACTCGTGCCGCTGCGCCAGGACGCGCAGCTCCGCCAGCAGCAGCGAGCCCACGACGAGGCTGTGCTCCTGCAGGCCCTCGGCGCGGATGGTCGTCAGGACGGCCTGGGCCGCGGCCATCGAGACGGGGTTGCCGCCGAAGGTGTTGAAGTAGGGGACGCGGTCGCTGAAGGCGGCGAGGACCTCCTCGCGGGCCACCAGCCCGGAGACCGGGACACCGTTGCCCATCGGCTTGCCGAGGGTCACCACGTCGGGGACGACGCCGTGCCGGGCGAAGCCCCAGAACTCCTCGCCGGTGCGGGCGAAACCCGGCTGCACCTCGTCGGCGATGAAGACCCCCCCGGCGCGGTGCACGACGTCGACGGCTTCGGCCAGGTACCCGGCGGGCCCGGGCAGCACGCCGTCGGAGGAGAAGATCGAGTCGGCGATGAGGCCGGCGAAGCGCACTCCGCGGCTCTCCATGTCGGCGATCGCGTCGCGCACGCGGTCCGCGAACCACGCGCCGACGTCGGCGGCGCCCGTGCGGTAGGCGTCCGGTGCCGGGACCAGCCGCGCCGTCGGCGCTATCGGCTGCTCCGAGCCCAGCGCCGGGGACACGCCGGACGTCAGCTCGCTGGTGCCGTGGTACGCCTCGGTGGTCGCGACGAACCCCTCGCCGCCGGTGACGGCCCGGGCCACGCGCAGAGCGAGGTCGTTGGCCTCCGACCCGGTGCACATGTACATCGCGCGCCCGTGCCCGGGACCCAGTTCGGGCGGCATCGTGGCGAGCAGGTCGTCGGTGTAGTCCAGGATCCGCCGGTGCAGGTAGCGGGTGTGGGTGTTCAGCTCCTGCATCTGCCGGTGCACGGCCTCCACCACCGCCGGGTGGCAGTGGCCCAGGCTCGCGACGTTGTTGTAGACGTCCAGGTAGCGACGGCCCTCGGCGTCCCACAGGTACTGCCCGCGCCCGCGCACCAGGTGCACCGGCCGGCGGTAGAACAGCCGGTAGGAACCGCCGAGCACGGCGTCGCGCCGGTCGGTCAGCGCGCGCGTGGCCGGGTCCAGGCCGTCGGCGTGCTCGGCGCGGAAGCTGTTGCCGTCCATGATGGTCGAGCGGCTCACGAGTGGTCCTCCACGGGGGCGCGGGGCGCCGGTCGGGGTGCGGGGGTGCGCGAGTGCGCGGGGGGCTGCGACCGGCCGTCGCAGCGGGGCCCGACCCTCTCGAGCGGCGGTCAGCGCCATCGTGGCCGCTCGCCGCCCGTCCACCGGGCGCCGCGCGTTTCACCCGTGTTGCGGTTCCGCGCGCTGCGTGAACGGTTGGTTTCGCGCGCCGGGCCCTCCCCGGCGCCGACCCGGCGTGCCATGCTCACGGCGGGCCCGACCCTCCTCGTACCCGAGGAGGAAACCCGTGACCAGCACCGCCCTCGCCAGCGCCGCGCCCCCCGCAGCGCCTCCTGCAGGATCCCCCGCCGCACCCCTGGCGGCGTTCGACGCGCTGCGCCGCGGCGACGCCGCCCCCGGCTGGCTGGCCGGACCCGTCCTGCGGGCGTGGGACCTGGACCCCGCGACGACGACGCTGACCCTCATCGCCGTCTCCGAGAACGCCACGTTCCTGGTGCGCGCGGCCGGGGAACCCGTCAGCGTCCTGCGCGTCCACCGCCCCGGGTACGTCGCCGACCCCGGCCAGATCGTCGCCGAGCTCAGCTGGGTGCGCGCGCTGCGCCGCGACACCGACGTGCGCGTGCCCGACGTCGTGCCGACCCGCGACGGCGACCTCGTCGCCGTCCTCGACGCCGCCGGGACCCGCTGGTACGTCGTGGCGTTCGGGCACGTGCGCGGCGACGTCCTCGAGGACGTCGCCGACCCGCGCCCCTGGTACGGCCGGATCGGCGCCACGACGGCCCACCTGCACGAGCACGTCGCACGGTGGTCGCTGCCGGCCGGCGCCTCCCGGTTCTCCTGGCGTCTGACCGACGCGCTGGGCGCCGCCAGCCGGTGGGGCGACTGGCGGGCCGCCGCGCTGGCCCCCGCCGAGCGGGCCCTGCTCGAGCGCGCCGAGACCGCCGCCCGCGACGACCTCGCGGACCTGCCCACGACCGGGCCCGGCTGGGGCCTCGTCCACGCCGACCTGCGCCCGTCCAACGTCCTCGTCGACGGGGACGACCTCACCGTCATCGACTTCGACGACTGCGGCACCACCTGGCTGCTGTGGGACTTCGCCGCCGCCCTGTCGTTCATCGAGCACGAGCCCCACGCCCCGGAACTCGCCCGGTCCTGGGTCGAGGGGTACCGCAGCGTGCGCGACCTGCCCGGTGAGGCCCTGCGCACCGCCGCCGCGCTCAGCACCGTCCGGCGGCTGCAGATGCTCGGCTGGACCACCACCCACCGCGCCGACGCGCTGCCCGCCGCCGTCTGGGACGCGCAGGTCCCCGGGACCCTCGCCGTCGCCGAGCGCTACCTGGCGCGGCGCACCTGGCTGTTCGACTGACGCGCCGTCCTCCCCCACCCCACCCCGCGAGAGGCAGGACCCCCGTGACCGCACCCACCACGCGCAGCAGCGCACCGCTCGACGACGACTACTTCGCCCGGCGCGCGCTGCGCCGCGGCGCCGCCGGCTCGTTCCTCCTCGCCGGCCTCGGCGTCTCCTTCGTCATCTCCGGCGACTTCTCGGGCTGGAACCTGGGCCTGGCCACCGGCGGCTGGGGCGGCCTGGCGGTCGCCTTCGTCGCGATGGGCCTCATGTACTCCTGCATGGTGCTCGGCCTCGCGGAGATGTCCGCGGCCCTGCCCACCGCCGGCGCGGGCTACGGGTTCGCGCGCCGGGCGCTGGGCCGCCTCGGCGGCTACGCGACCGGGCTGGCCATCCTCGTCGAGTACGCCATCGCCCCGGCCGCCATCGCCGTCTTCATCGGCGGGTACGTGGAGAGCCTGGGCCTGTTCGGCCTCACCAGCGGCTGGCCGGTGTACCTGGCCTGCTTCGCGGTGTTCGTCGGCCTGCACCTCGTCGGTGTCGGCGAGGCCCTGAAGGTGATGCTCGCCATCACGGCGCTCGCCGTGCTGGCGCTGGTGCTGTCCGCCGTCGGGATGCTCCCGCACTTCGAGGTCGCGAACCTGCTGGACGTCCCCGCGACGGACGCCGCCGGCGCGAGCGCGTTCCTGCCGTTCGGCTACGCCGGCGTCGTGGGCGCCCTCGTGTTCGCCATCTGGTTCTTCCTGGCCGTGGAGGGCGTCCCGCTCGCGGCCGAGGAGTCCCGCGACCCCGCCCGCGACATGCCGCGCGGCATCATCGGCGCCATGGCGGTGCTGGTCGTCACCGGCCTCGCGGTGCTCGTCCTGGCACCGGGCGGCGCCGGGGCGCAGCTCGTGGGCGCCTCCGCCAGCCCGCTGCCCGACGCCCTGCGCGCCGTCGGCAGCGACCGGCTGGCCGTCGTCGTGAACTACGTGGGGCTGGCCGGGCTCGTGGCGAGCTTCTTCTCCATCGTCTACGCGTACTCGCGCCAGCTGTTCGCCCTCTCGCGCGCCGGGTACCTGCCGACGTGGCTGTCGCGGACGTCCTCGCGGGGCACGCCGACGTGGGCGCTCGTGGTCCCCGGCGTCGTCGGCTTCGCGCTCGCCGCCGTCGTCGAGGACGGGGACGTCCTCATCAACGTGGCCGTCTTCGGCGCCGCGGTCTCCTACGTGCTGCTCAACCTGTCCCACATCGTGCTCCGGGTGCGCGAACCCGGCATGGAGCGCCCGTACCGCACGCCCGGCGGGGTGGTCACCACCGGTGTCGCGCTGGCGCTCTCGTGCGTGGCGCTGGCCGCCACGTTCGTCGTCGACGTGCGGGCGGCCGTCGTCACGGCGGTCATCTTCGCGGCGGGACTGGCGTACTTCCTCCTGCACTCGCGCCACCGGCTCGTGGCCACCGCGCCGGAGGAGGAGTTCGCCCTCCTGGCCGCCGCGGAGGAGGAGCTGCGCTGACCACGTCCCGGGGCGGGCCGCCCCGGGTGCGGTCCGCCCCGCGCGCGGTGACCATCGGGGCATGACGACGGTCCCCGCGCCCACCGCCCGCACCGGCGACGCCCACCCGCGGGACGTGGCCCGCCAGGCCGTCGTCGCCGTCAGCGCCCTCGTGGCCGTCGTGGGCGCCGTCGTGGGGTCGGGCGCGCTGGGCGGCACGCCGATCGCCGAGGCCGGCGGCGGCGCGCTGTCGGCCACCGCGACCCTGGTGGCGGCGGCCGGGCCGGCGTTCTCGATCTGGTCGGTGGTCTACACCGGGCTCGTCGCCCTGGCCGTGTGGCAGTTGCTGCCAGGCCGGCGCCAGGACGCCCGCCAGCGGCGCACCGGCTGGTGGGTGGCGGCCTCGCTGCTGCTGAACGCCGCGTGGATCCTCACCGTGCAGGCCGGGCAGGTGTCGGCGTCGGTGGCCGTCATCGTCGCCCTGCTGGCGGTGCTGGTGGTCGCCTTCGGGCGACTGGTGCGCTCGCGCCCCGCCAGCCGCACCGAGGCCGTCGTCCTCGACGGCACGATCGGGCTGTACCTGGGGTGGGTGAGCATCGCGACCGTCGCCAACGCCGCCGCGGCCCTGGAGCAAGCCGGGCTGACGACGGCCGAGCCGGCCTGGGCCGTCGGCGTCCTCGCGGTCGCCGCGCTCGTCGGAGTCGTCGTCGCCCGGCTGGGCGGCGGGCGCCTGGCCTACGGCGCCGGGCTGACCTGGGGGCTGGCGTGGGTGGCCGTCGGCCGGGCCTCCGGGGAGTCCGCGTCGACGACGGCGGCCGTCACCGCCGCGGTGGCCGCCGTCGTCGTGGCGGCGGCCACCGTCGCGGAGCGCCTGCGGAGCCGCTCCCTCAGCCGCGCACCGCGGCGCTGACCCGCGCCACCGCGTCGTCCAGCGGGACCTGCTCCGCCTCGCCGCTGCGCCGGTCGCGCAGCTCCACGACCCCCTCGGCCAGGCCCTTGCCGACGACGAGGACCGTCGGGACGCCGATGAGCTCGGCGTCCTTGAACTTCACCCCCGGCGAGACCTTCGGGCGGTCGTCCAGCAGCACCTCCACGCCGCCGGCCTGCAGCTCGCCGGCCAGGCGCTCGGCCGTGGCGAACACCTGCGGGTCCTTGCCGGTGGCCACCACGTGGACGTCGGCCGGGGCCAGCTCCCGCGGCCACACCAGGCCCCGCTCGTCGTGGTTGCCCTCGGCGACGGCGGCCAGCGCGCGGGTGACGCCGATGCCGTAGGAGCCCATCGTCACCACGACCTGCTTGCCGTTCTCGTCGAGGACCTTCAGGTCCAGCGCCTGCGCGTAGCGGCGGCCCAGGGCGAAGATGTGCCCGATCTCGATGCCGCGCGCCAGCTCCAGCGGCCCGGAGCCGTCCGGCGCCGGGTCGCCGGCGCGCACCTCGGCGGCCTCCACGACGCCGTCGCCGGTGAAGTCGCGGCCGGCGACGAGGTCGAAGACGTGCTTGCCCTCCTCATCCGCGCCGGTGATCCACCGGGTGCCCGGCACGACCCGCGGGTCCAGCAGGTAGCGGATCCCCGACGCGCGCTCGGACCCCAGCGCGCCGGGGCCGATGTAGCCCTTGACCAGCGCCGGGTGCGCGGCGAAGTCCTCCGGGCCGAACGCCGCCACCTCGGCGGGCGCCAGCGACGCCTCCAGCCGCTTGAGGTCGACCTCGCGGTCGCCCGGCAGGCCCACGGCCAGCGGCTCGCGCGTGCCGTCCGGGTGGTGCAGGACCACCAGGACGTTCTTCAGCGTGTCCGCGGCCGTCCACGGGCGGTCCGGGCGCGGGTGGGAGGCGTTCGCCGCGGCCACCAGCGTCTCGATCGTCGGGGTGTCCGGGGTGTCCTCCACGTGCGCGGCGGGGGCGTCGTCCCACGGCAGCGACGGCGGCACCGGGGTGGTGACGGCCTCCACGTTGGCCGCGTACCCGCCCGGGGAGCGGACGAAGGTGTCCTCCCCGATCGGAGAGGGGTGCAGGAACTCCTCGCTGCGCGAGCCGCCCATCGCCCCCGAGACGGCCGAGACCACCACGAACTCCAGGCCCAGGCGCGTGAAGACGCGCACGTAGGCCTCGCGGTGCTTCTCGTACGACACCTCCAGGCCCGCGTCGTCGACGTCGAAGCTGTAGGAGTCCTTCATGACGAACTCGCGCCCGCGCAGCACACCCGCCCGCGGGCGGGCCTCGTCGCGGTACTTCGTCTGGATCTGGTAGATCGACAGCGGCAGGTCCTTGTACGAGGAGTACAGGTCCTTCACCAGCAGCGTGAACATCTCCTCGTGCGTGGGGGCGAGGAGGTAGTCGGCGCCCTTGCGGTCCTTCAGGCGGAACATGCCGTCGCCGTACTCGGTCCAGCGGCCCGTGGCCTCGTAGGGCTCGCGCGGCAGCAGCGCCGGGAAGTGGACCTCCTGGAAGCCGGCGGCGTCCATCTCCTCGCGCACGACCCGCTCGACCCTGCGCAGGACCTTCAGCCCCAGCGGCAGCCAGGTGTAGATGCCGGGCGCGGCGCGGCGGACGTACCCGGCCCGCACCAGGAGCTTGTGGCTGGCGACCTCGGCCTCGACCGGGTCCTCCCGCAGGGTCCGCAGGAACAGCGTCGACATCCGCATGAGCACCCCGGGAGCCTAACGGCGCCCTCCCGGGACGGTCGCGCGACTTCCCCCCGCGCCCGCGCGCCTCAGAACAGGACGGTCGCGTAGGTGCCGACCTCGCGGAACCCGACGCGCCGGTAGGCCGCCAGGGCGCGGGTGTTGTAGTCGTTGACGTAGAGGGAGACCTGCTCGACGCCGTCGGCGCGGGCGGCCCGGACGACGGCGGCCATGCCCGGGGCGGCCAGGCCCTCCCCGCGCCGGTGCGGCGGGACCCACACGCCCTGCACCTGGACGGTCTTGGGCGCCACGGCTCCCAGCTCGGCCTTGAAGACGACCTCGGGGCCGGACGGGCCGGCGTCGACGCGCACGAACGAGCGGCCCGTGGAGACGAGCTCGGCGACGCGGGCGCGGTAGGCGCCGCCGCCGTCGGGCGGGGCGGGCGCGTAGCCGATCTCCTCGGTGAACATCGCCACGCACGCCGGGACGACGAGGTCCAGCTCGCGCAGCGTCGAGCGGCGCACCGCCGGGTCCGGGTCCACCGACGGCTCGGTGTCGCACACCATGAGCGGCTGGCGGGCGCGCACCTCGCGCACCCCGCGCCAGTGCGGGCGCAGCCGCTCCCACAGGCCCAGCACCGCCTCGGCCGGGCCGACCAGCGAGGAGCAGCGGCGGCCCTCGGCGCGCGCGTGCGCGGCGAAGGCGTCCAGCGCGGCGGGCGTGGCCTCCACCGGCACGAGGTTGGCGCCGGCCCAGCACGCCGAGACGAGCACGCCGTCCTCGAACCAGCCCCACACCTGCCCGCCGAGGTCGGTGCCGGGCCGGGCCACCAGGCCCAGCAGCCGCGCCGAGACGAACAGGTTGCCCACCGGGTCCCGGTCGCACAGGCGCAGCAGGGCGGGTGCGTCGGCGCCGGTCAGGACGCGCAGCTGCCCCGGCAGGGCTCCGCGGGAGGTCGGCGCGGACGGCGTCAGGGGCACCCGGGCATCCTGTCCCCTCCGGCCCCGGCCGTCGAGGCGAGCCACCCCGCGCCCGGCCGGCTCAGCCGACGGTGACCGAGGGGGCGCCCGCGGCGCTCTCGTCGTCCGGCTCGCCCATCTCGGCGGCCAGGCGGTTCGCCTCCTCGATGAGCGTCTCGACGATCGCGTGCTCGGGGACGGTCTTGATGACCTCGCCCTTGACGAAGATCTGCCCCTTGCCGTTGCCGGAGGCCACGCCCAGGTCGGCCTCGCGGGCCTCGCCGGGGCCGTTGACGACGCAGCCCATGACGGCCACGCGCAGCGGCACGGTCATGCCCTCCAGGCCCTCGGTGACCGCGTCGGCCAGCGAGTACACGTCGACCTGCGCGCGCCCGCAGGAGGGGCAGGAGACGATCTCCAGCTTGCGCGGGCGCAGGTTCAGCGACTGCAGGATCTGGATGCCGACCTTGACCTCCTCCGCCGGCGGGGCCGACAGGGACACCCGGATGGTGTCGCCGATGCCCTTGCTCAGCAGCGCCCCGAAGGCCGTCGCGGACTTGATGGTGCCCTGGAAGGCGGGGCCGGCCTCGGTGACGCCCAGGTGCAGCGGCCAGTCGCCGCGCTCGGACAGCAGCTCGTAGGCGCGCACCATGACCACGGGGTCGTTGTGCTTGACGGAGATCTTGAAGTCGTGGAA
Source organism: Kineococcus haloalkalitolerans (assembly GCF_050871905.1). NCBI lineage: Bacteria > Bacillati > Actinomycetota > Actinomycetes > Kineosporiales > Kineosporiaceae > Kineococcus > Kineococcus haloalkalitolerans. The sequence goes on along the minus strand of NZ_JBJLSH010000011.1, from coordinate 70,062 downwards.
GTCGTGCTCCTCGAACAGCGAGGCCTCCCACACCGCGGACTCCACCAGGGCCTCCGGGGTGGCCTTGCCGTGCTTCGACATGATCCGCGGGTCCAGGGACCCGGCGTTGACGCCGATGCGGATCGAGACGCCGGCGTCCTTGGCCGCCTGGGCGATCTCCTTGACCTGGTCGTCGAACTTGCGGATGTTGCCCGGGTTCACGCGCACGGCCGCGCAGCCGGCCTCGATGGCGGCGAAGACGTACTTGGGCTGGAAGTGGATGTCCGCGATGACGGGGATCTGCGACTTCTTCGCGATGATCGGCAGCGCCTCGGCGTCGTCGGCGCTGGGGCAGGCCACCCGCACGATGTCGCAGCCCGTCGCGGTCAGCTCCGCGATCTGCTGCAGGGTGGCGTTGATGTCCGTCGTCGGCGTCGTCGTCATCGACTGCACCGAGACCGGGGCGTCGCCACCGACCTCGACGGTCCCCACCTTGATCTTGCGGGTCTTGCGGCGGGGTGCGAGGACGGGCGGCGGGAGGGCGGGGAGTCCGAGGCTGACGCTCACGGGGACAAGCATCGCACCGGGCGGACCCCGCCACGACACGCCGCCGGACGTCCTGCGGGGAGGAGGGCGGCCCTCACCCGATCTGCACGGGCCGCACCACGTCCGCGTACAGCAGCAGCGCCGACATCCCGATGAGCAGCACCGAGACCGCGTACGCCACGGGCATGGCCTTGGCCACGTCCACCGGCCCCGGGTCGGGCCGCCGGCGCAGGCGCGCCACACCCCGCTTGAGCGCCTCCCACAGCGCGCCGGCGATGTGCCCGCCGTCGAAGGGCAGCAGCGGCACGAGGTTGAAGACGAACAGCGCCACGTTCAGCCCGGCCAGCAGCGTCAGCAGCCGCGAGGTGCGCTCGGCCAGCTCGTCGCCCGGGATGACCGCGGGCAGGGCGTTCAGCTCGCCGGCGATCCGGCCCACCCCGACGACCCCGATCGGGCCGTTCGGGTCCCGCTCGGCGCTGCCGAAGGCGGCCTGCGCGACGTCGTACAGGCGCTGCGGCAGGCGCACCACGATCCCGGCGACCGCCTCGACCTGGTCGGCGACCAGGCCGGGGACCTCCGCGACGGGCAGGCGCGCGACGGCGAGCTGGCTGGTGATGCCGAGCATCCCCACCTGCTCCGTCCCACCGCCGGGAGCCGCCCGCGAGGTCAGCACCGGCGTCACCCGCAGCGCCACCCGCTGCCCGTCGCGCTCGACCACCAGCGGGACCTCGCGCCCGGCGCCGACCTGGATGAGGCCCGACAGCTGCGCCCACGAGGTGACCGCGACGCCGTCGAACTCCACGACCTCGTCGCCGGGCAGGACGCCGGCGGCCGCGCCCGGCGCGAGCGGGTCGTCGGCCGAGCACTCCCCCGAGGCGTCGGTGACCGCCTGCAGGCACTGGCTGACGGCGGCCACCCGCGTCGTGGTCTGCGGCGTCCCGATGGCCGACAGCGCCAGCGCCGTCAGGACGAGCGCCAGCAGCAGGTTCATCAGCGGCCCGCCGGCCATGACCACGATCCGCTTCCACACCGGCAGCCGGTAGAAGGTGCGCCGCTCCTCGCCCGGGCCGATCTCCACGAAGCTGGCCCGGCGGGCCTCCTCGGCCATGAGGGCCCACCGGCCGGTGCTGGAGGCGCGCAGCCGGTGCGGGTCGGCGCCCGGCGCGGGCGGGAACATGCCGATCATGCGGATGTAGCCGCCGAGCGGGATCGCCTTGACGCCGTACTCGGTCTCCCCGCGCCGGCGCGAGAACAGCGTCGGGCCGAAGCCGACCATGTACTGCGTCACCTTCACGCCGAACCGCTTCGCGGGCACCAGGTGCCCCACCTCGTGCAGCGCGATCGAGACGGCCACGCCGAGCGCGGCCACGAGCACGCCGACGACGACCAGCAGGGCGCCGCTCACGCGAGCGCGCCGGTCAGCTCGCGGGCGCGCGCCCGGGCCCACTCCTCCGCGGCCAGCACGTCCGCCACGTCGCGGGGGCCGCCGCCGGGCTCGTGCTCGCCGACCACGCGGGCGACGGTGTCGACGATGCCGAGGAACGGCAGGGCGCCGGCGTGGAAGGCGGCCACGCACTCCTCGTTGGCGGCGTTGAGGACGGCCGGCACCGTCCCGCCGCGCCGGCCGGCCTCCCGGGCCAGGTCCACGGCGGGGAACGCCTCGCCGTCCAGCGGCTCGAACTCCCAGGTGGCCGCGCGCGACCAGTCGACGGCCGCCGCGGCGCCCGGCACGCGGTCGGGCCAGCCCAGGCCCAGCGCGATGGGCAGCTTCATGTCCGGCGGGGAGCACTGCGCCAGCGTCGAGCCGTCGGTGAACTCGACCATCGAGTGCACCACCGACTGCGGGTGCACGACGACGTCGAGGCGGTCGTAGCCGACGCCGAACAGCAGGTGCGCCTCGATCACCTCCAGGCCCTTGTTGACCAGGGTCGCCGAGTTCGTCGTGACGACGGGGCCCATCGACCAGGTGGGGTGCGCGAGGGCCTGCTGCGGCGTCACCGCGGTCAGCTCCTCGCGGCGGCGGCCGCGGAACGGGCCGCCGGAGGCGGTGAGCACGAGCCGGGCGACCTCGCCGGCCGAGCCGCCGCGCAGGCACTGCGCCAGCGCCGAGTGCTCGGAGTCCACCGGCACCACCTGCCCGGGCGCGGCGGCGCGGATGACGAGGGGACCGCCGGCCACCAGGGACTCCTTGTTGGCCAGCGCCAGCACCCGGCCGGCGCGCAGCGCCGCCAGGGTCGGCCCCAGGCCCACCGAGCCGGTGGTGCCGTTGAGGACGACGTCGCACGGGTGCGCGGCCAGCTCCGTGGCGGCGCCCGGCCCGGCCAGGACCACCGGCAGCGGCGTCCCCGGGCCCGCCAGCGCGCGCAGCGCCTCCAGCAGCGGCCCGCGGGCCTCCTCGCGGGCCACGGCGACCGCGCGCACCCGGTGCTCGAGGGCCTGGCGGGCCAGCAGGCCCGTGTCCGCGCCGCCGGCGGCCAGGGCCACCACCCGGAAGCGCTCCGGGGCGGCGGCCACCACCTCCAGCGCCTGCGTGCCGATCGACCCGGTGCTGCCCAGCAGGACCACCTCGCGGGGGCCGCCGGTCGGAGCCCCGGGGGCGCCCGGGGGGCTGTCGGCGGGGGCGGGGTGCGGCGCGTCGCTCACCGGCCCATCCTCACAGCCCGTCCCCGCCCGCGCGGGCCGCCCCGCGCCCCGCCACCGTCCCGCCACGCTCCCGCCACGACGCCGGTGCGACACCGGTGCGGTGCTGGTGCGGTGCTGGTGCGGACCGGACAGGGCCGGACGTCCGCCAGACTGTGGCCCGGAGCCCACCGGAAGGACGTGCCGCCCATGCCCGAGAACGCCCCGCGCCGCCGCACCGCCGGCCTGGCGGCGCCCCTCTCGCTCGCCGCGGGCCTGGCCCTGCTGCCGGTGGCACCCGCCGCCGCCGCGGCCGCTCCCGCAGCGGCGGCAGCGCCGTCGGCGTCGCTCCTGAGCACCACCGGCCAGGCCGGGCAGGAGGCCGCGGCGGAGTACTGGACGCCCGAGCGGATGGCCGCCGCCCGCCCCGCCGACGTCGCGCCCGCGGCCACCGCGGACCTGCTGCCGCAGGCGCCGGCCGGCGGGTCCGCGCAGGCCGCTCCCCGGCCCCTGGCCGACGCCACCCCCGCGCTCACCGCGGGCGAGGCCGTCCCGCGCCGCGGGCGGCCCGTCGCGCAGGCCGCCGCGACCCCCGTCACGCGTGCCACCGCCTGGACGGCCGGCGGAGCGGTCACCCAGCGGGTCGGCCGGCTGTACTTCACCCGGGCCGGTGAGGACTTCGTCTGCTCCGGGACCAGCGTGCGCGCCGCCAACGAGAGCGTCGTCATGACGGCCGGGCACTGCGTCACCTCCGGGGGACGCCCCTCGGAGAACGTCGTCTTTGTCCCGGGGCTGCGCGGCGGCGCCGAGCCGTTCGGGCGCTGGCCCGCTCGCAGCACGTTCACGACCGCCTCCTGGGCCTCGCGGGAGCAGAGCACCCCGCCGGGGCTGAACTTCGACGTCGGCTTCGCGGTCGTCGGCACCCGCGCCGGCCGCACCCTGGCCGCGACCGTGGGTGCCCACCCCGTCGGCTTCGACGCACCGCTGGACGGGGTGACGGTGTTCGGCTACCCGGCCGCGTCGAGCACCAGCGACGGGCGGACCCTGCAGTTCTGCCGCGGCCTGCGCTTCGCCGACCTGCGCGGCTCCACCGACGGCGCGACGAACTGCACCCTGGGCGGCGGCGCCAGCGGCGGTCCGTGGCTCTCCGGCTTCGACCCGGCCACCGGCGAGGGCACCGTCACCTCGGTCACCTCCTTCGCCTACGAGGACGACGCGACGGTCCTGTACGGGCCCCGGCTGGGCGCCGAGGCCCGCACGGCCTTCGACGAGGCGGCCGCCGCCCGCCCCTGACCGGGCTGCGACCCGCGCCCGGCCCGCGCCCCGCTCCCCCGGCGGGCGCGGGCCGCGCGTACGGTCGCCGCTGTGGCCCTGGACCCGCACGACCTGCCGCCCGCCGCGCTGGAGTTCCTGCGCGAGCGGCACCTGGCGACGCTGACGACGCTGCGCCCCGACGGCACGCCCCACGTGGTGGCCGTCGGGTTCACCTTCGACGAGGAGACCTCCACCGCGCGGGTCATCACCTCCGGCCCCTCGCGCAAGGCCCGCAACGTCGCGCACGGCTCGCGGGCCGTCCTCGCGCAGGTCGACGGGCGCCGCTGGCTGGCGCTGGAGGGGCCGGCGCGGGTGCTGGACTCCCCCGAGGACGTCGCCGAGGGTGAGCGCCGCTACGCCCGGCGCTACCGGGAGCCGCGGCCCAACCCGCGGCGCGTGGTGATCGCCGTCGCCGTCGACCGCGTCCTGGGGTCGGTGCCGCCGTGGGGGTGAGCGTCGGCGTGCGAGCGGGCGGTCGGTACGGTGGCCGGGCCCCGACGGCGGGGCGGCGGTGCGCGAGACGGAGGTGCGGCACGTGACGGTCCCCGTGGTCCACGTGGGCCTGGGCGGGTGGGGCGGCGACTGGGAGCGCAACGCGATCCCCCCGGTCCGGGAGGTCCGCCGCACGGCGGTGGTCGACCCGCACGAGCCGACCCTGCGCGCGGCGCAGGAGGCGCTCGAGCTGCCCGACGAGGTGTGCTTCACGACGCTGGCCGACGCGCTGGCGGCCGTGGAGTGCGAGGGCGTGCTGCTGACCACGCCCGTGACCACCCACGTCCCCCTCGCGCTGCAGGCGCTCGAGGCGGGCAAGCACGTCCTGGTGGAGAAGCCGTTCGCCTCCACGGCCGAGGAGGCCGCCACGGCCGTGCGCCGGGCCGAGGAGCTCGGCCTGGTGCTGCAGGTCAGCCAGAACTACCGCGCCTACCCGGCGCCGCGCGCGGTGCGCCGGCTGCTGGCCGAGGGGGCGCTGGGCCGCGTCGGCGCCATCGACGTCGACTTCCGCAAGTGGGACAACGACGCGCCCGCCGACACCTACGGGCACTACCGCTTCCCCCACCCGCTGCTGCACGACATGGCGATCCACCACTTCGACGCCCTGCGGCAGGTCACCGGGCAGGAGGCCGTGCGCGTGCACGCGGTGGCGTCCAACCCGCCGTTCAGCAACTACCGCGAGCCCGCGGCCGCCGTCGTCACGGTCGAGATGAGCGACGGCGTCGTCGTCAGCTACCGCGGCAGCTGGGTCAGCCGCGGCGCCGACACCCCGTGGGGCGGGGAGTGGAACATCACCGGCGAGCTGGGCTCGATCTCCTTCGCCACCCGCTCCGGCGGCGAGGACGCCCTCGAGGGCGACGTCGTCGTGCTGCACCCCGCCGGCGGGGAGCCGGACGTGGTGCCGCTGGAGCCGATGCCGGTGTGGGGGCGCTCGGCGGGCCTGCAGCAGTTCGCCGCCGCCGTGCGCGGGGGCCCCGCGCCCGACGTGACCGGCCGCGACAACCTGGGCAGCGTCGCGCTCATGGAGGCGGCGACCGAGTCGGCGCGCACGGGGCGGCCGGTGGACGTGGTCGTCCCCCGCTGAGACCGGCGCCGGCCCGGTCTCCCGGGCCGGCCGGCGCCCCTCAGCGCTCGAAGGCGACCAGGAGCTCCACGACGCGGTCGAACCAGGCGTCCACGGGCGCCTCGCGGTAGGCGCGGCGGCCGCGCGCGGGGCGGAACAGCGCCGCGCGCACGTCGTCGGCGCTCAGGCGCGACCCGCCGTCCAGGTGGGCGGCGACCAGGTCGCACAGCGCGTCGACGTCGGCCGGGCGGTAGCCGCGCCGCAGCCCGCCCGCGCGGGGGAAGCGCTCCCCGGCCGGCTCGCCGAGCCGGCCGCGGACAGCGGCCGACAGCCCCGCGGCGCGCTCGGCCCAGCGGCGCTCGTGACCGCCGGCCAGGGCGCGGTCGCGCTCGCGCAGCGCCAGGACGTCCTCCAGGCGCGCCAGCACGTCGTCCGTGGCGGCGGTGTCGTAGCCGCCGAACTGGGCGCCGAACCCGACCGCTCGCACCTGCGCCGACGTCAGCCGCCCCGGTGCCGCGGTGCGGGCGGCGTGGTCGAGGAAGGCGTCGACGTCCTGCAGCCGGTAGCCGCGGCGCAGGCGCGGTACCCGGGCGGGCCGGTCGGCCAGCAGGTCGGCCAGCGCCTCGGCGCGCGTCGTCGCGCTCACCCGGGCCCCGCTCAGGACGCCGGCTCGACGGGGGCGACGGCGGCCAGCTGGCCGCACGCGCCGTCGATGTCGCTGCCGCGGGTGTCGCGCACCGTCGTCGGCACGCCCCGGGCCTCCAGGGCCTCCACGAAGGCCCGCTCCACGGCCGGGTCGCTGGCGGTCCACTTCGAGCCGGGCGTCGGGTTCAACGGGATGGGGTTGACGTGCACCCAGCCGCGGCCGCGGGCGTTGAGCAGCTTGCCCAGCCGGTCCGCCCGCCACGCCTGGTCGTTGACGTCGCGGATGAGGGCGTACTCGATGCTCACCCGGCGCCCGGTCGCCTCGAAGTAGCGGCGGGCGGCGTCCAGCGCCTCGCCCACCTTCCAGCGGGTGTTGATCGGCACCAGTTCGTCGCGCAGCTCGTCGTCGGGCGCGTGCAGGCTCAGCGCCAGGGTCGCCGGGATCCCCTCGGCGGCGAACCGGTCGATCGCCGGGACCAGGCCCACCGTCGACATCGTCACGTGCCGCGCGGAGATGCCCAGGCCGTCGGGGGCGGGCGCCACGAGGCGGCGCAGCGCGGCCACCGCCGAGCGGTAGTTGGCCAGCGCCTCGCCCATGCCCATGAAGACGACGTTGTTCACGCGCCCGGGCCCGCCGGCGACCTCCCCGCGCGCCAGGGCGCGGGCCGCGGCCGTGACCTGCTCGACGATCTCGGCGGTCGACAGGTTGCGGGTCAGCCCGGCCTGGCCGGTGGCGCAGAACGGGCAGTTCATGCCGCAGCCGGCCTGGCTGGACAGGCACAGCGTGTTGCGCCCCGGGTAGCGCATGAGCACCGACTCCACGAGGGCGCCGTCGTGCAGGCGCCACAGCGTCTTGACGGTCTTCCCGCTGTCGGCGCTCAGCGTCCGCACCGGGGTGAGCAGCGTCGGCAGCAACGCGTCGGCGATCCGCCGGCGGCTGGCGGCCGGCAGGTCCGTCATCTCCTCGGGGTCGTCGACGAGGCGCTCGAACCAGTGCGTGGCCAGCTGCTTGCCGCGGAACGGCTTCTCGCCCAGCTCGGCCAGGGCGGGCCCGCGCTCGGCCGGCTCCAGGTCGGCGAAGTGCCGCGGCGGCTTGCCCCGGCGGGGGGCCTTCATCACGAGCGCGCCCGGACCGGCGGGGGCCAGCGGCAGCGGCTCGCGGACGGGGTCGCTCGTGGGCTGCTGGTCCAGGGCGGGGGCGTCGCTCGGCATGGTGCTCCCATGGTAAGGGCGCTGCGGGCCGCCCCGGGCCCTCGCGGGGCCGCCGCGGCTCAGCCGCCGACGAGCGCCAGCAGCAGCAGGTGCACGACGGGCGCGGCCGGCAGCAGCGAGTCCAGCCGGTCCATCACCCCGCCGTGGCCGGGCAGCAGGGTGCCCATGTCCTTGATGCCGAGGTCCCGCTTGAGCATCGACTCCGACAGGTCGCCCAGGGTGGCGACCGCGACGGCGACGAGGCCGAGGACGACCCCGCCCCACCAGGTGCCGCCGAGCATGAGCGGCAGGGCCACCGCACCGGCGACCGCGCCCACCGCCAGCGAGCCGGCGAAGCCCTCCCAGGACTTCTTCGGGCTGACCGAGGGGGCCATCGGGTGCCGGCCGAAGAGCACCCCGGCCGCGAACCCGCCGATGTCGCTGCCGACGACGAGCAGGATGAACAGCAGGACCCGCCACGGGCCGTCGGAGGCGCTGAGCATGAGGATCGCGAACCCCGCGCACAGCGGCCCGTAGGTGGCGGTGAAGACCCCGCCGGCCACGTCGCGCACGGGCGGCACCCGCACCGGCGTGCCGTGGTCGCCGCCGCCGACGACCACCCGCCAGACGACCAGGGCCAGGACGGTCAGCGCGTAGCCGACGAAGAGGGTCTGCCCGCCGTCGAGGTAGGCGCCCGGCAGCATCGCCAGGGTGCCCGCCACGAGCGGCAGGGTGGGCACGCGCAGGTGGCGGGCGCGGAAGGCGCGCGCCACCTCCACCGTGCCGTACAGGACGGCCGCGGACGCCAGGACGACGAACCCGACGGGGTGCACGAAGAGGCTGAGCAGGAGCACCCCGCCCATGCCCAGCCCCATGCCGATCGCGACGGGCAGGTTGCGACCTGCCCGCCGCGCCGGGGCGGCTGCCGGGGCGTTCACACCGCCAGCAGTTCCGCTTCCTTGTTCTTCAGCAGCACGTCGACCTCGTCGACGTACTTCTTGGTCGTCGCCTCCAGCTCCTTCTCGGCGCGCGCGACCTCGTCCTCGCCGGCCTCGCCGTCCTTGACGATGCGGTCGAGCTCCTCCTTGGCGCGCCGGCGCACGTTGCGCACCGACACGCGCGCGTCCTCGGCCTTGGTGCGCGCCAGCTTGATGTAGTCCTTGCGGCGCTCCTCGGTCAGCTGCGGGAGCACGACGCGGATGACCTGGCCGTCGTTGCTCGGGTTGGCGCCGAGGTCGGAGTTGCGCAGGGCCTTCTCGATCTCGCCCATCGCCGCGCGGTCGAAGGGGGTGATGAGGACCGAGCGGGCCTCGGGGATCTGGAAGGAGGCCAGCTGCTGCAGCGGCGTGGGCGCGCCGTAGTAGTCGACGAGGATCTTGTGGAACATCGCGGCGTTGGCGCGCCCGGTGCGGATGCTCCCGAAGTCCTCCTTGGCGACGTCGATCGCCTTGGTCATCTTCTCCTCGGCCTCGAGGAGGGTGTCGTCGATCACGCCTGGTCCCTTCGTCCTGCCGTGCGGTCCTGCGGCGCCCCGCCGGGGCGGACCGGGCCTCAGCCCGCGGTCACCTGCGTGCCGATCCTCTCACCCCGCAGGGCGCGCGCCACTCCCTGCCCCTCCATGCCGAACACGACCATCGGCAGGCCGTTGTCCATGCACAGGCTGAAGGCCGTGGTGTCCACGACCCGCAGGCCGCGCTGCAGGGCGTCCGCGTAGGTGATGGTGTCGATCTTCGTGGCGGCCGGGTCCTTGCGCGGGTCGCCGGTGTAGACGCCGTCGACGCCGTTCTTGGCCATGAGGACGGCGTCGGCACGCACCTCCAGCGCGCGCTGGGCGGCGACGGTGTCGGTGGAGAAGTACGGCAGGCCGGCCCCGGCGCCGAAGATGACGACGCGGCCCTTCTCCATGTGCCGGATGGCGCGGCGCGGGATGTACGGCTCCGCGACCTGGCCCATCGTGATGGCCGTCTGCACGCGCGTGTCCACGCCGGCCTGCTCCAGGAAGTCCTGCAGCGCCAGGCAGTTCATCACCGTGCCCAGCATGCCCATGTAGTCGGCGCGGGTGCGCTCCATGCCGCGCTGGGACAGCTCCGCGCCGCGGAAGAAGTTGCCGCCGCCGACGACGATGGCGACCTGCACGCCCTGCTTGACGGGGCCGGCGATCTCGCGGGCGACCTGGGCGATGACGTCGGGGTCCACGCCGACGGAGCCGTTGCCGAAGAACTCCCCGGACAGCTTGAGCAGGACCCGGCGGTACTTCGGCTTGGGCTCGAGGGTGCCGGCGTCCAGGTCGACGGTCAGCTCGGGCTCGGTGGTCTCCGGCACGCGGGGGCTCCTCGGGGTCGGCGCGGGGTGGGCGCTGGGGGCGCTGGGGGCGCTGGGTGGGCGCTGCCCGCGCGGTCGGCGCGGGGCGGGCGGTGGGCAGTGTGCCGCACCGCACCCCCCGCGGTCACGGTCGGTGACCGCGGGGGTAGGCCGTCCGGGGGGGGCGGCGGGGCTGCGGGCCCGGACGCGCGGACGGGGTGGGAGGACGTGCGTCCCCCCACCCCGTCGAGCGTGCTCAGGCGCCGGCGCGGAAGCGCGCGAAGGCGGTGACGTTCACCCCGGCCCCGGCGAGCAGCTTGGTGATGGTCGTCTTGGGGTCCTTGGCGAACGGCTGCTCCAGCAGGACGTTGTCCTTGAAGAAGCTGTTCACCCGGCCCTCGACGATCTTCGCCATGGCGGCCTCGGGCTTGTTCTCCTCGCGGGCGGTCTCCTCGGCGATGCGGCGCTCGCTCTCGACCGTCTCGGCGGGCACGTCCTCGCGGCGCAGGTAGGTCGGGCTCATCGCGGCGGCGTGCATCGCGACGTCCTTGCCGACCTCCTCCTGCGCACCGTCCAGCGCGACGAGCACGCCGATGGTCGGGGGCAGGTCGGTGGCGGTGCGGTGCAGGTACGCCGAGACGTGCGCGCCCTCCACGCGGGCGACGCGCGGGACGAGGATCTTCTCGCCCATGGTCGCGTTGGCCTCGTCCAGCAGCTGCTGCACGGTGCGGCCGCCGAGGTCGGAGGCCAGCAGGGACTCCGCGTCGGTCGCGCCCACGGCCACGGCCTGGTCGAGGACCTGCTGGGCCAGCTGCTGGAAGCCCTCGCTCTTGGCCACGAAGTCGGTCTCGCAGTTCAGCTGCACCATGACACCGAGACCGCCCTCGGTGTGCACGGCCACCAGGCCGTTGGAGGCGTCGCGGTCGGCGCGCTTGGCCACGCCCTTCTGGCCCTTGATGCGCAGCAGCTCGATGGCCTTCTCGACGTCGCCGTCGGACTCCACGAGGGCGTTCTTGCAGTCGAGCATGCCGGCGCCGGTCTTCTCGCGCAGCGCCTTGACGTCAGCGGCGGTGTACGCAGCCACGGTCGGTCCTTCCTGGGGGTGGGGTGTCCTGGGGACGGGCGGGGCGGCGCGGACGCGCCGACGCCCCGGGCTGCGGGCAGCCCGGGGCGTCGGCGGTCCGGACCTGGGGTCTCAGGCCTGGGTGGAGGCGCCGACGGTCTCCGACGGGGCCTCGGCGGGCTCGTCGCCCGAGAGCGCGACGGTCTCGGCGTCCTGGCCGGTCGCGGCCTCGGCCGCGGCGGCCTCGGGCTCACCGGCGGTCGCGGCGGTCGCGGTGGACTCCGACCCGCCGGACTGCAGGTCCTCGCCGCCGGCGAGCAGGTCCTGCTCCCACGCGGCCAGGGGCTCGGCGTCGGAGTCGGGGCGGCCGCCGTGGCGCACCTGCAGGCCCTCGGCGACGGCGTCGGCCACGACGCGGGTCAGCAGCGTCACGGCGCGGATGGCGTCGTCGTTGCCGGGGATCTTGTAGTCCACGTCGTCCGGGTCGCAGTTGGAGTCGAGGATCGCGACGACCGGGATGTTGAGCTTCTTCGCCTCGTCGACGGCGAGGTGCTCCTTGTTGGTGTCCACGATCCACACCGCGGAGGGCACCTTGGTCATGTCCCGGATGCCGCCGAGCGTCTTGTCCAGCTTCTCCTTCTCGCGGCGCAGGACGAGGAGCTCCTTCTTGGTGAGCCCCGAGCCGGCGACGTCGTCGAAGTCGACCTCCTCGAGCTCGCGCAGGCGCGCGATCCGCTTGGAGACGGTGGAGAAGTTGGTGAGCATGCCGCCCAGCCAGCGCTGGTTGACGTAGGGCATGCCCACGCGGCGCGCCTGCTCGGCGATGGACTCCTGGGCCTGCTTCTTCGTGCCGATGAAGAGGACCGAGCCGCCGTGGGCCACGGTCTCCTTGACGAAGTCGTAGGCGCGGTCGATGAACGACAGCGACTGCTGCAGGTCGATGATGTAGATGCCGTTGCGCTCCGTGAACAGGAAGCGCTTCATCTTGGGGTTCCAGCGGCGCGTCTGGTGCCCGAAGTGCACACCGGACTCGAGCAGCTGGCGCATCGTGACGACGGCCACGGGTGGTCCTCCTCGTGCCGGCCCCGGACGGGGCCGATCGGTTCTCCGCCGCGGACCGGGTGGCCCGCCGCGCCTGGCCCCCCGACGGCGTCCCGCCGCCGGACGGGCGGACCGAGTGGGACGCGACCCCCGCGTCGCGCGGGGAGTGGGGAGCGCGGTGTCACCCCGCCCGTGGACGGCCGCCGGCGGTGCCGACGGCCACGACGCGCACGAGGTGCCCTCGTAGTCTACGGCCCGTGAGCAGCAGCCTCGACCCCGGTCGCGCCGACGCCCCCGGGGCGGTGACCGCGGCGGCCGGCGCCCTCGCCGGCGCCGGGCGCGGACCGGCGGTGGTGCGGCGCATGCGGGGCTTCGGGCCCACGGTGTTCGCCGAGATGACGGCGCTGGCGCTGCGCACCGGCGCGGTCAACCTCGGGCAGGGCTTCCCCGACGCCGACGGCCCGCCCTCGCTGCTGGAGGACGCCGTCGCCGCGGTGCGCGGCGGGCGCAACCAGTACCCGCCCGGCACCGGCGCGCCCGAGCTGCTGGCGGCGGTCGCGGAGCACCAGCGGCGCTGGTACGGCCTCGAGCTGGACCCGGGCACGCAGGTCCTCGTCACCGCGGGCGCGACCGAGGCGGTCGCCGCGGCCGTCCTCGCGCTCGTCGAGCCGGGCGAGGAGGTCGTCGTCCTCGAGCCCGCCTACGACTCCTACACCGCGGTCGTGGCCCTGGCCGGGGGCGTGCAGCGCTCCGTGCCGCTCGTGCCCGCGGGCGGCGACGTGCGCGAGGGGTTCCGGCTGGACCGGGCGGCGCTGCGGGCGGCGTTCTCGGCGCGCACCCGGCTGGTGCTGCTCAACACCCCCCACAACCCGACCGGCACCGTCCTGGACGCCGGCGACCTGGCGGAGGTGGCGCGCCTGGCGGTCGAGCACGACGCGCTCGTGCTCACCGACGAGGTCTACGAGCACCTCGTCTACGACGGCGCCCGGCACGTGCCGCTCGCGACGCTGCCGGGCATGGCCGAGCGGACGCTGACGGCATCCAGCGCCGGCAAGACGTTCTCGGTGACCGGCTGGAAGGTCGGCTGGGTCACCGGGCCGGCGGAGCTGGTGGCGGCCGTGCGCACCGTCAAGCAGTTCCTCACCTACGTCAACGCCGGTCCCTTCCAACCGGCCGTCGCCGCGGCCCTGGCGCTGCCCGGGGAGTTCTTCACGGGGTTCGCGGCCGACCTGGCGCGCCGGCGCGACCTGCTCGTGGAGGGCCTGCGCGCGGCCGGCTTCGCCGTCGACGTGCCGCGCGGGACGTACTTCGCCGTCGCCGACGCCCGCCCGCTCGGCTGGGACGACGGCGTGGCCGCCTGCCGGGCGCTGCCGGAGCGGGCCGGGGTCGTGGCGGTGCCCGTGGCGGCCTTCTGCGCGCCCGGCTCGGCGGCCGCCGAGGCCGTGCGGCCGCTGCTGCGGTTCACCTTCTGCAAGTCCGACGCCGTGCTGCACGAGGCGGTGGAGCGGCTGCAGGTGCTGCGGCCGTGAGCGCGGACGCGAGCGCCTCCGGGAGCGCGGAGGGCGCGCGGGCGGTGCTGGAGGCCGAGCGGCGCGGGGCGCTGGAGCTCGCGGCCGCGCTGGAGCGGGAGCTGGCCAGCGCCGTCGAGGCGGCCGCGGGCGCCGGGGCGGACGACGAGCACGACCCCGAGGGCTCCACCACGGCCTTCGAGCGGGCGCAGACCTCCGCGGTGCTGGAGCAGGTGCGCGCTCGGCTGGCCGCCCTGGACGCCGCCCTGGAGCGCCTGGGCTCCCCCGGCGCCGGCACCTGCCGCACCTGCGGCGGGCCCGTGGGCACCGAGCGGCTGGCCGTGCGGCCGTGGGCCGAGCAGTGCGTGCGCTGCGCCGGGGCGTCCCCGCGCCGCTGAGTACCCACCGCCGGTGCGGCCGGGCCGATGAGTCCGGGGCCCGGCGCGGGTCCACCCGTCGTCCCGTCCACCACCGACCGGGGAGGACCCCGTGGCGCACACCCTGAACCCCTACCTGACCTTCCGCGGCACGGCCCGCGAGGCGCTGGACGCCTACCGCGGCGTGCTGGGCGGGGAGCTGGACCTGATGACCTTCGCCGAGGGCGGCATGCCCGTCGAGGTCGCCGAGGAGGCGGACTGGCTCATGCACGGGCAGCTCACGCTGCCCGACGGGAAGGTCCTCATGGCCTCCGACGCCCCCACCGGCGTGCCCGCGCCGCCGATGGCCGGGTTCGCCGTCGCCCTCACCACCGCCGACGCCGACGAGGTCGACACCGTCCTGGGCTGGTACCGCCGCCTCGCCGAGGGCGGACGGGAGGACGTCCCTCTGGCCGTGGCCCCCTGGGGCGACTGGTTCGGCCAGTGCACCGACCGCTTCGGCACCCCCTGGATGGTCGACGCCGGGCCGGTGGACGCGCAGGAGCGCCCCGCCGAGCGCGAGCCGGCTCAGTCCGCGGCCACGCCGTAGGCCCGGGCCAGCCGCTCGATCCGCTCGGCCCGGCCCAGGCGGGGCAGGTCGCCGCCGTCGCGCACCACCCGCCCGCGGGCGTCGAAGTCCGCCAGGAAGCGGCGCGCCCACGCCACGTCCGCACGGGTCGGGCTGAGCACCTCCTCGACCACCTCCACCTGGGCGGCCTCCAGGCACAGCTTGCCGGTCAGCCCCAGCTGCACCGACACCTCGCACGCCTCGCGCAGCGCGGCGCGCCCCGGGCTCGTGGTGGGCCCGTCGACCGGGCCGGGCAGACCCGCGATGCGGCTGGCCACCACGAGCCGCGAGCGCGGGTAGGCCATCGCCGCGTCGCTGGCGCCCGTCGCCGTGTCCAGCCGGTAGTCGGCGTTGCCGAACGCCAGCCGCAGGCACCCGCGGGCCCGGGCGATCTCCACGGCCGCCTCCACGCCCAGCGCGGACTCCACGAGGGCGACGACGGGCACCTCGCCGCCGAGGCGGTCGGCCGTCTCGGTCACCTGGGTGCCCGACTCGGTCTTGCTCAGCCACACGCCCGCCAGCCCGGGCAGCCCGCGCAGGGCGTCCACGTCGCGCGAGAAGTGCTCGCTGCCGCGGCCGTTCACCCGCACCCACGCCGTGCCGCCGCCGCGCAGGTGCGCCACGACGGCCTCGCGGGCGCGGTCCTTGAGGGAGGCGTCGACGGAGTCCTCCAGGTCGAGCACGAGGGCGTCGGCGCCCGCGCGGACCGCGCGCTCGAGGTCGTCCAGCGCCGGGACCAGCAGCCACGAGCGGGCCAGCTCCGGCGGCACCGGCCGGTGCGCGGGGGCGCCGCCCTCCGCGGGGACGGGCTCCTCCGGGGCCTCGGTGAGGAAGTCGATGGCGGCGGTGCGGAAGTGCCGCGACGTCGGGGCGTTGAAGTGGTGCCGTCCCGGCACCTCGAAGAACGAGCCCTGCGGCACCGCGGCGGCCAGCCGCCGCGAGCGCTCGAGGATGCCGTCCTCGCTGCCGGTGGCGAACAGCACCGGCTGGCGCGGCGGGGAGGCGGCGTCCGGCTGCCTGGTCCCCCGCATCCCCTCCACGAGGGCGACCAGCGCGCGCAGGTCGTTGCCGGCCACCGACTCGGCCATCGTCAGGTAGGCGGCGGTGATCCGGTCGGTGACCTCCTCGCCGCGCTCGACGAAGGCGCGCGCCTGCTCCACCTGGAAGCGCTCCAGCGGCTCCCCGTCGGGGATACCGCCCAGGACGGCGCTCAGCACGCGGCCCGGGGCCTGGACGGCGGCCTGCCAGCCGACGCGGGCGCCCAGCGAGTAGCCGACCCAGTGGGCGCGCTCGACCCCGTGGGCGTCGAGCACGGCCAGGACGTCGGCGACGAGGACGTCCATGCCGTAGGCGCCGGGGTCGTGCGGGGTGCCGCTGGCGCCGTGACCGCGCTGGTCCAGGGCGACGACCCGGAAGCCGGCGCGCGTCAGGTCGCGCGTCCACCCGGTGCGGCCGAAGTTGGCGTCGGCGCTGGAGGCGAAGCCGTGCACGGCCACGACGACGGGGGCGCCCCCGGAGCGTCCGGCGTCCGGGCCGTCGGGCTCCCACGCGTAGGTGGCCAGGGGCGTGCCGTCGGCCGCGGCGACCGTGCGGACGAGGGGGTCGCTGGTGCTCACCCCGGCATCCTGGCGGACCGGGGTGGCCCGGGGGCGGACCGCTGCGGACGCGGGGGGCGTGCCGGGGGGGCGTGCCGGGGGGCGTGCGGGGTCGCGGCCGGGCGCGGGACCCGCGGGCGGGTCCCCAGACGGGCGTGGGACCGGTGCTCCACAGGGCCCGGCGCGCGCCCGGCGGCGGGGTGCGCGGCCCACCACCCTGGCCGGGTGCCCCTCTCCCGCGTCGCCCTGCCGGTCGTGGCGGCCGCCGCGCTGGCGCTCGCGCCCGCCGCCGTCCCCCGTCCCGGCCCCGGACCAGCGCTCGGCCCCGGCCCCGCGGTGGCCGGCCCGCCCGCCACCGCGGTGGCCGCGCGCTGGACGTGGCCGCTGGCCGGGCCGCCGGCGGTGCTGCGCGCCTTCGAGGACGTCGGCCGCTACGAGGCGGGCCACCGCGGCGCGGACCTGGCCGCCCGGCCCGGCGGGGCGGTGCTGTCCCCGGACGACGGGGTGGTGACGTTCGCCGGCCCGGTCGCGGGGCGCGTCGTCGTCGTCGTGGCGCACCCGGGCGGCCTGCGCAGCACGCTGGAACCGGTCGCGGCGCCCGTGCCGGCGGGCACGGCGGTGCGGGCGGGGCAGCGGGTCGCCGACGTCCCGGCGCCCGGCGCTCCCGGGTCCGCGCACTGCCTCGTGCCGTGCCTGCACCTGGGCGCCCGCGACGGCGAGCGCTACCTGGACCCCCTGGCGCTGCTGGCGCCGGCCGGCCCGCCGGTGCTGCTGCCGCTGGGCGCACCCGGGGGCGGGCCCAGCGGCGGTCTCAGCGGACGTCGCTGAGCTTGCCGCGCAGCTGCAGGACCGCCTTGGTGTGCATCTGGCAGATGCGGGACTCGGTGACGCCGAGCACGCGGCCGATCTCGGCCAGGGTGAGGCCCTCGTAGTAGTAGAGGGTCACGACGATCTTCTCGCGCTCGGGCAGCTGGTTGATGGCCCGCGAGAGCAGGAACTTCGTCTCCTCGCCCTCGAAGGCCTGCACCGGGTCCTCGGCGCGGGTGTCCTCCAGCGTGTCGACGAGGGAGAGCTTGTCGCCCTTCTCCCCCGAGACGCTGAGCAGCTCGTCGAGCGCGACGACGTTGACGTAGGAGACCTGGCTGAAGATCTGGTGCAGGTCGCCCAGGGCGATGCCCATGCGCTCGGCGACCTCCGCCTCGGTGGGCGTGCGGTGCAGCTCGCCCTCGAGGGCCGCGTAGGTGCGCTCGACCTCGCGGGCCTTGCTGCGCACCGAGCGCGGGATCCAGTCGATGGCCCGCAGCTCGTCGATGATGGCGCCGCGGATGCGGGAGATGGCGTAGGTCTCGAACTTGATCGCGCGCTCGATGTCGAACTTCTCGATGGCGTCGATGAGGCCGAAGATCCCGTAGGAGACGAGGTCGGCCTGCTCGATGTTGGCGGGCAGGCCGACGCCGACGCGTCCGGCGACGTACTTGACCAGGGGCGAGTAGTGCAGGATCAGCTTCTCGCGGACCACGGCGTCGCCGGTGGCCTTGAAGTGCTCCCACATCTGGCGCAGGGCCGCCTCGGCGGCCTCCTGCTCGGGGGTCGAGGGGCCCTTGCGGCTGGAGAAGCGCGCGTTGGCCTGCGGCCGGCCCGCGGGCCGCACCTCCTCGGGCGCCTCCTGCGCGGGCACCTGCTGCGCGGCGTCCGCGGTCTCTCCCGTCGCGGCCTCCCGGCTCCCGGCGGCCGGACCCGCGGCGGTCCCGCCCGCGGGGTCCTGCCGCGCGCGCGCGTCGACGACGCGGACGTCGGACGCCGTCCGCCGCCGTGCCGTCGTGGCGGCGCCCTCGCGCCCCGCTCCTGCGTCCACCGGTGCCCCCTCCCCCCGAGGCCGTCAGGCCCGGGGGTGGGCCTGACGGTGCGACCTCCGCAAGCGCTCTACGGAGACGTGCGTGTAGATCTGCGTCGACGACAGCGTAGCGTGACCGAGCAACTCCTGAACGCTACGCAGGTCAGCTCCCCCGTCGAGCATGTGCGTCGCGGCGGCGTGCCGCAGGCCGTGCGGGGAGGTCACCGGGGTCCCGGGCAGCCCGGTCAGCAGCTCGCCCAGGACCTCCCGCAGCCGGCGCTGGTCGACCCGGCGCCCCCGCCGGCCCAGCAGCAGCGCGTCCCCGGACCCCGCCGCGGCCAGCTCCGGGCGACCCTCGAGGAGCCAGGCGCGCACGGCGTCGGCGGCGGGGACCCCGAAGGGCACCACCCGCTGGCGCCCGCCCTTGCCGAGGACCCGCAGCGTGCGCCGGTCGAGGTCGACGTCGCCCACGTCGGCGCCGACGAGCTCGGCCACGCGGCACCCGGTGGCGTACAGCAGCTCCAGCGCCGCGACGTCGCGCAAGCGCACGGGGTCCGGGCGGCCGTTCGCGAGGAGCCCCCGGGCCGCCCCGGGCGCGCACCGCTCGTCGACCGGCTCCGGGGGGCCTTCCGCGGGGCCTTCGGCGGCGCCGGTCACCGGGGCGTCCGCCGTGCCGTCCACCGGGCGCGGCGGCGTGTCCGCCGAGCCGGCCGCGGGGCCGTCCGCCGCCCGGCGAGCGGCGTCGAGCAGGTCGCCGACCTGCCCGGCCCCGAGCACGTGCGGCAGCGGCCGGTCGCGGCGCGGCACCTGCAGGCGCGCGCCGGCGTCCTCGCGGGCGCGGCCCGTGCGCGCGGCCCAGGCGGTGAAGGCGCGCGCCGCCACGGCCCGCCTGGCCAGCGTGGAACGGGCCCGCTGCCCGGCCGCCCCGGCCAGCCACGCCCGCAGGTCCGCGAGGGTCAGCACGTCCAGGTCGGCCGGCTCCTCCCCCACCGCCGGCAGGACCAGGTCGAGCAGGTCGGCCACGTCGCGGCGGTAGGCGCGCACGGTGTGCGGGCTGCGCCCGCGCTCGGCCCGCAGGTGGGTCGCGAAGGCGTCCAGCACCTCCTCGACCGTCTCCCGCTCACGCCCGCCGCTCACCCCGGGCACGCTGCCCGCCCGCGCGCCCCGCGGCGAGCACCGACACGCCTGCCGCGCCGACGCGGGCCGGGCCGTCGGGCCGGCACCGCCGCGTCAGGGCCGCCGGGTCAGGGCCGCCGGGCCAGCCGCCACCCGGCCTCGTCGCGCGCCGCGAGCCCGGCCAGCTCCAGGCGGCCGAGGACCGCCCGCACGCACCCCTCGTCGAGGCCGGCGTCGCGCACCAGGCGCCCGGTGCTGGCGGTCCCGCGCAGCGGCAGGCTCTCGGCGACGCGCAGCTCCTCCGCGCTGAGCCCGTCGAAGGGCCGCACCTCCTGCGGCGGCGGCGCCGCGTGCACCTCGCCCACCCTCCCCAGGAGCTCCGCGACCTCGTCCGGGCCGGTCACGCACACCGCGCCCCGCTCGCGCAGCAGGCGGTGGCAGCCGGCCGAGGCCGGCGACGTCACCGGACCGGGCACCGCGCCCACGGGGCGCAGCAGCCGCTCGGCGCGGTCGGCGGTGGACAGCGCCCCCGAGCGCCACGTGGCCTCGACGACGACGGTGCCGCCGGTCAGGGCGGCGATGAGGCGGTTGCGCTCCAGGAAGCGCCACCGCGTGGGCGTGCTGCCGGGCGGCACCTCGCTCAGCACCGCGCCCTCGCGGGCCAGCCGGGCCAGCAGCGCGGCGTTGCCCGACGGGTAGCTGCGGTCCACCCCGCAGGCCAGGACGGCCACGCTGGCACCCCCGACGGCCAGCGCCGCCCGGTGGGCGGCGGCGTCGATCCCGTAGGCGCCGCCGCTGACGACCGCCCAGCCGCGGTCGGCCAGCCCCGCGGCCAGCTCGGCGGTGACGTGCTCGCCGTAGCCGGTGGCCGCGCGCGAGCCGACGAGCGCGGCGCTGCGCGCCGCGACGGCGTCCAGCCGCAGCGGCCCGCGCACCCACAGGCAGGCCGGCACGCCGAGCGGGCGGCCGTCGCCGGCGGCGGCGTGCGCCAGGTCCTCCAGGGTCGCCGGCCACTCCTCGTCGCCGGGCACGACCAGGCGCGCCCCGACCGCCCGGGCGGCGGCGAGGTCGGCCACGGGGTCGACGTCCTCCAGCCGCGAGTGCCAGCGGGCCGGCCCTCGGCCGGTGACCACGGCCTCCAGCGCCAGGGCCGCCCCCACCTCGCCCACGAGCGCCGCGGCGGCCGCGTCCCCCGGTTCGGCCAGGCGGCTCCACGCCGCCCGGGCGAGCCGCTCGTCGTCCATCGCGGGCCGCAGCCCGGGCGGGACGGCCCGGCCCGCGACCGCCCGGGACGCCGCACCGGTCACCGGGGCGCTCACCGGGCGCTCCCCGCGGCCGGGGTGTCCAGGCCGCGCAGGACGGCCGCACGACCCACGTCGTCGCGGTCGGGCGCGGCCGCGCCGCGCAGGTCGGCCACCGTCCACGCCACCCGCAGCACGCGGTCCAGCCCGCGCAGGCTGAGCGCCCCGCGCTCCAGCGCGCGGTCGAGGTCGGCCGTCACGGCCGGCGGCAGCCGCAGCGGTCCGCGCAACAGCGGCCCCCGCAGCTCGCCGTTGGTGCGCAGCCCGTGCGGGCGCAGCCGCTCGGCGGCCGCGGCGCGGGCGGTGCGCACCCGCGCGGCGACGACGGCCGTCGACTCGCCCGGCAGCGCGTCGGCGACCTGCGCGCGGGTGACGGCGTGCACGGCGACGCGCACGTCGACCCGGTCCAGCAGCGGGCCGGACAGGCGGGTCGCGTAGCGGCGCCGCGCGGCCGGGGTGCAGGTGCAGTCCAGGCCGCGGCCGGTGGCCCGCCCGCACGGGCAGGGGTTGGCGGCCAGCACGAGCTGGAAGCGCGCCGGGTACCGGGCGGCGCCGCGGGCGCGGTGCAGCACCAGCTCGCCGGACTCCAGCGGCTGGCGCAGCGACTCCAGGACCCGCGCGTCGAACTCGGGGGCCTCGTCGAGGAAGAGGACGCCGCGGTGGGCGCGCGAGACCGCGCCCGGGCGCGGCACGCCGGTGCCGCCGCCCACCACGGAGGCCACGGAGGCGGTGTGGTGGGGGTCCTCGAACGGCGGGCGCGTCACGAGGGCGGCGCGCCGGCCGCGCAGGGCCCCGGCCACCGAGTGCACCGCCGTCACCTCCAGCGCCTCCTCCTCGTCGAGGTCGGGCAGCAACCCGGGCAGCCGCGCCGCCAGCATCGTCTTGCCCGCCCCGGGCGGGCCGGTCATCAGCAGGTGGTGGGCACCGGCCGCCGCGACCTCCAGGGCCGCGCGGGCGTCGACCTGACCGACGACGTCGGCCAGGTCCGGTGCGGGCGGTGCGGGCGGCGGGCCGCCCGGGTCCGCCACCTCCAGCGGATCGGGCAGGTCGGGCGCCTCGGGCGGCGGGTCACCGCGGTAGTCCGCCACCAGCTCGGCCAGCCGGTGCACCCCGCGCACGGACACCCCGGGCACGAGCTCGGCCTCGGCGACGGCGTCGGCCGGGACCACGACGCGGCGCACCCCGGCCCGCGCGGCGGCCAGCACCGCCGGCAGCACCCCGTCGACCGCGCGCACGCTGCCGTCCAGCCCCAGCTCACCCAGGTGGGCCACCCCCTCGGCGGCCTCGGGCGGCACGACCCCCGCGGCGGTCAGGACCGCCACCGCCACCGCCAGGTCGAAGCCGGAGCCGGACTTGGGCAGCGTGGCCGGGGACAGGTTGACCACGATGCGCCGCGGCGGCAGGCCGAACCCCGCGTTGGCCGTGGCCGCGCGCACGCGGTCCTTGGCCTCGTGCAGGGAGGCGTCGGGCAGGCCCACCACGACGAAGGCGGGCAGGCCCGCGGAGATGTCGGCCTCCACCCGCACCAGGTGCCCGTCCAGGCCGACCAGGCCCACGGCCAGCGCGCGCGCCAGCGCCATCACGCCACCCCGCGCAGGTGCTCGACGACGGCGGCCCCGCGGGCGGGGAGGGTCACGCCGACGACGTCCAGGCGCACGTGCGGCGGGCGCACGTCCTCGTGGTCGGCCAGCCACTGGGCGGCGAGCCGGCGCAGCCGCGCCAGCTTGGCCGCGGTGACGGCCTCGAGCGGGGAGCCGGTCGCCAGGCCGCGCCGCGTCTTGACCTCGCAGACGACGAGGTCGTCCCCGTCGCGGGCGACGACGTCGATCTCGCCCAGCCGGCACCGCCAGTTGCGGTCCAGCACCGTCATCCCGGCCCCGGTCAGCCAGCGGACCGCGACCCTCTCCCCGTACGCCCCGACCGCGTCCTGCGCGCGCACCGGCACCACCTCCGCGCAGCACTGTGCGCGGCGGGCGGACGCCCGCCGGTGGTCGCGGATCCCGGGGTGTGGACGGCGGCGCGCGACCGGTCCTGTGGACCCCGCGGCGCGCCGGCGGTCCTCAGCGCTCGCGCAGCTCCGGGGTGTCGGGCACCTCGATGTCGCGCTTCTGCAGCTCCTCGACGTTGACGTCCTTGAACGTCACCACGCGCACGTCGCGCACGAAGCGGGCGGGGCGGTAGACGTCCCACACCCACGCGTCGTGCAGCCGCAGCTCGAAGTAGGTCTCGCCGTCGGCCGTGCGCACCTGCAGGTCCACGGAGTTCGCGAGGTAGAAGCGCCGCTCGGTCTCCACCACGTACGAGAAGAGGGACACCACGTCCCGGTACTCCCGGTAGAGCTGCAGCTCCATCTCGGTCTCGTAGTTCTCCAGGTCCTCGGCGCTCACGAGCCCATCATGCCCCCCGCGGCGAGCTGCCCGGTCGGCACCGCGCCGCGCGGTCCGGGCAGGCGCCAGCTGCGGCGGTGCTGCTGCGAGACCCCGCGCGCGGCCAGCGCCGCCAGGTGGTCGGGGGCGCTGTAGCCCTTGTTGCCGGCCCACCCGTAGCCGGGGTGCTCGGCGTCCAGCGCCACCATCAGCGCGTCGCGGGTCGTCTTGGCCAGGACGCTGGCGGCGGCCACGGCCGCGCACGTGACGTCGCCCTTGACGCGGGTGGTGACCTCGGGAGCCGCGCACGGCAGGGCGGGCACGGCCGCGTCGAGACCCATCAGGAGGTCCTCCGCCGGGTCGCCGAGCCAGTCGTGGCTGCCGTCGAGGACGACGACGGAGGGCGCGGCGGGCAGCTGCGCCAGCGCCCGCCGGCCCGCCAGCCGCAGCGCCGCGACGATCCCCGCGGCGTCCACCTCGGCCGGCTCCGCGTGGCCGACGGCCCAGGCGAGCGCCCAGCGGCGCACCCGCGGCGCGAGCTCCTCGCGCGCGGCGGGGGTCAGCAGCTTGGAGTCGCGCAGGCCCACCGGCGCCGAGCGGGTGGCGGGGCCGACGACGACCACGCCCACCGAGACGGGCCCGGCCAGCGCACCGCGGCCCACCTCGTCCATCCCGGCGACGAGGGGGTGCCCGGCGCGCAGGAGCTGCCGCTCCAGGCGCAGCGACGGCGCCGGCCCCCGGCCGGTGCGCCGGGCCGCGGGCCGGGTGCTCACCGGGCGTCCCCGGCGGCCGGCACGCCGTCGAAGGCCGTCGGCGTGGACAGCCACGACCAGTGCTGCACGGGCCACACGACGGTGTAGGCGCGGCCGACCACGAGGTCGACGGGCACGAAGCCGTCGTACGGCTTGTCCCGGTTGTAGCGGGAGTCCGCGGACTCGTCCCGGTTGTCGCCCATCACCCACAGCATCCCGTCGGGCACGACGACGTCGAACTCCTCCGCGCTGGGGGCCGTGCCCGCCTCGAGGTACGCGCCCTCGTCGACCGGCTCGCCGTTGACGGTGAGGCGGCCGTCCGCCTCGCAGCACACGACGTGGTCGCCCGGCACGCCGACCACGCGCTTGATGAGGTGCTCGTCGGACTCCTCGGGCAGCAGCCCGACGAAGGTGAGCGCCTCGGCGACCACGGTGCCCACCGGACCGCGCTCGACCGGCGGGCTCGGCGTCAGCCACCCGCCGGGGTCGGCGAACACGACGACGTCACCGCGGTGCAGGTCGAAGGGGCCGGGGGTCAGCTTGCTGACGACGACCCGGTCGCCGATGCGCAGCGTCTCCTCCATCGACTGCGAGGGGATGTAGAAGGCCTGGAAGAGGAAGGTCTTGACGACCAGCGAGACGACGAGGGCCACGGCGACGACGAGCACCGTCTCCTTGACGACCGACCACAGCCCCCCGCCGGCGCGCGCCGGGCGGGGCGGGGGCCCCTCCTGCTCGCCGGTGCTGACGTCCGGCTCCCCCGGTGCGCTCACGGCCGCTCCTCCCGGTGCTCGTCGTCCCCGCCGTGCTCGACCTCGCCGGCCACCGCCACCGCGGGCGCGGTGCGCTCCACGACCTCCACCGCGCCCGGCGGCCAGGTGACGGCGACCACGCGGCCGACGACGTCGCCGAGGGCCACGGTGCCACCGCCGGGCGAGCCGAGGTGGCTGCGCGAGTCCGCCGACCGGCTGCGGTGGTCGCCCATGACCCACAGCCGTCCGGCGGGCACCTCGATGTCGAACGGCTGGTCGCTGGGGGCGTCGCCGGCGCGCAGGTACGGCTCGTCCAGCGGCCGGCCGTCCACCAGCAGCCGTCCGTCGTCGTCGCAGCAGGTGACGCGCTCACCGGGCAGTCCGACGACGCGCTTGACGAAGTCGCTCTCCCCCGGGCGGAAGCCGAGCAGGCGCCCGGCCGCCACGCCCAGCGCCGCGAGCCCGGTGCGCTCGGCGGGGACGGGCGCGAACGTGCCGGTGCCGTCGAAGACCACGACGTCGCCGCGGCGCACGTCCTCCCCGGCGCCCACGCGCCACACCAGCACCCGCTCGCCGGGCTCCAGCGTCGGGCTCATGGACTCCGACGGGATGGAGAAGGTCTGCACGAGGAAGCTGCGCACGAGGAGCGCGACCACGAGGGCGAGGGCCAGGAGGAGCAGGAACCGCGGGCCGGTGCGCGACCGCTCGTGCACCCGGGGGGCCGGTGGGCTGGTCGTCACGGGGCTCCCGGGCGTGCGGCGGGTCGGCGGGCGGGCGTCCCGCGCGGGGCGCCCCGCCGAGTCTGCCACGCCCGGCGGCCGGCGGGAGCGGCGCGCGGCCGGTGCCCCGCCGGGGGCCGGGGACGCGGAGAGCCGGGCCCCCGCGGGGGACCCGGCTCCACGGTCGTGCTGGGGCGCTGCGTCAGTTGCCGCGCGGCGTCCCGGAGTCGCGACGCTCCTTGATCTTGGCGGCCTTGCCGCGCAGGTCGCGCAGGTAGTACAGCTTCGCGCGCTTGACGTCACCGCGGGTGACGACCTCGATCTTCTCGATGACCGGGGTGTGCAGCGGGAAGGTGCGCTCGACACCCACGCCGAAGCTGACCTTGCGGACGGTGAAGCTCTCGCGCACGCCGCCGCCGGTGCGGCGGATGACCGCGCCCTGGAAGACCTGGACGCGCGAGCGGTTGCCCTCGATGACGCGCACGTGGACCTTCAGGGTGTCACCGGCCCGGAACTCCGGGACGTCGGTGCGCAGGCTGGTGGCGTCGACGGTGTCGAGCACGTTCATGGTGTCGCTCTTCTCCCCTGCAGGCGCCGCAGGACACCGGCGCGGGTTCGTGGTCCGTGACGCGCGTGCGGGCGCGGCGCTCCCCCTGCGGCAGGTGCGCCGTCCGCCGCCCACCGGGCAGCGGTCACCCGCCGTCACGGCTGGGTCGTCGGTTCGACCGATCAGTCTGCCACAGCGGCGGGCGTGGGGCGGAACCGGCCGTCGTCGCCGGGCACCCACCCCTCCTCCGCGAGGACGGCGCGGTCGGCGGGGTCGGTGCGCTCCACGGGCAGCCGCGCCAGCAGGTCCGGGCGCCGGCGCGCGGTGCGGCGCAGCGCCTGGTCGCGGCGCCAGCGGGCGACCTGCCCGTGGTGCCCGCCCGCCAGCACGGGCGGCACGTCCAGCCCGCGCCAGCTGGCGGGCTTGGTGTAGGAGGGGTGCTCCAGCAGCCCGTCGTGCTCGGCGGCGTGGCTCTCCTCGGTGAGGCTGGCGGCGTTGCCGACCACGCCGGGCAGCAGGCGGGCGACGGCCTCGACGACCACGAGGACGGCGACCTCCCCGCCGTTGAGGACGTAGTCGCCCAGCGACACCTCGCGCACCCGCACGCGGGTGGCGTAGTGCTCGGCGACGCGCGCGTCGATGCCCTCGTAGCGCCCGCACGCGAACACCAGCCACGGCTCGGCCGCCAGCTCGACGGCGGTGCGCTGGGTGAAGACCTCCCCGGCCGGGCCGGGCACGAGCAGGACCGGGCCCTCCTCGCGGGCGCCGGGCGGCGGGTCGTCCAGGACGGCGTCCAGGGCCTCGCCCCACGGCTCGGGCTTCATCAGCAGGCCGGCGCCGCCGCCGTACGGGGTGTCGTCGACGGTGCGGTGCCGGTCGTGGGTGTGCTCGCGCAGGTCCCGCACCCGCAGGTCCAGCAGGCCCTGCGAGCGCGCCCTGCCGATGAGCGACAGGGACAGCGGCTGCAGGTACTCGCCGAAGATGGTGACGACGTCGACGCGCACGTCAGCGCTCCCCCGCCGCGCCGGGCCCGCCGGCGGCGCCCGGCTCGTCCCCGGGCAGCTGGGGGAACAGCCCGCCGGGCGGGTCGAGCACGACGCGGCCGCCGGCGACGTCGACCTCGGGCACGAGGCGGGCCACGAAGGGCACGAGGACCTCGGCGCCGTCGGTGCCGGTGACCACGAGCAGGTCCTGCGCGGTGCCGGTCAGCAGGTCGGCCACCGTCCCCAGCGGCGTGCCGTCGGTGGCGACGGCGGCCAGGCCGCGCAGCTGGTGCGGGTACCAGGCGTCGTCCTCGCCCGCGGCGGCGTCCTCGTCGACGTCGACGAGCAGGAGGGTGTCGCGCAGCTCCTCCACCGCGGCGCGGTCGGCGGCCTCGGCGAAGGCGACGAGCAGCGTGCCGCTGTGCCAGCGCGCGGACTCCACGGTCAGCGGGCCGCGGGCGGCGGGGTCGGTGCGCAGGACGGCGCCGGGGGTGAAGCGCTCCTCCGGGGCGTCGGTGCGCAGCTCGACGGTCACCTCGCCGCGCACGCCGTGCGGGCGGCCGACGCGGGCCACGACGTACTCCACCGGCGGGTCCTCCCCTGTCCTTCTCGGGTGCTGCTGGTCGGGTGCTGCTGGTCGGGTGCCGGTCGGGTCCTGCCGGCCGGGTGCGGCCGGACGGGCCCGGACGCAGCGGCGCCGGGGCCACCGGTGGTGGCCCCGGCGCGCGGGGTGCGGGTGCCGGGGTCAGCGGCGGTCGACGTCGACGAGGTCGACGCGGACCGGCTTGCCCCCGGCGAGGGCGCCGACGACGGTGCGCAGCGCCTTGGCGGTGCGCCCCGAGCGGCCGATGACGCGGCCCAGGTCGTCGGGGTGCACGCGCACCTCGAGCAGCGACCCGCGCCGTCCCGGCTTGGACGTCACGCGGACGTCGTCGGGGTGACCGACGATGCCGCGGACGAGGTGCTCGAGCGCGTCGGCGAGCACCGGCTCAGCTCTCGGAGGAGCTCGCGCCGGCGGGCGCCTGGGCGGCGGGGGCGGCCGCGGCCGAACCCGGGCGGGTGGCCGGGCTGGGCTGGCGGTAGGTGCCCTCGGCACCCGGCAGGCCCTTGAACTTCTGCCAGTCGCCGGTCACGCGGAACAGCGCGGCGACCTGCTCGGTCGGCTGGGCGCCGACGCCGAGCCAGTACTGGGCGCGCGCGGAGTCCACCTCGATGGTCGAGGGGTCGGTCATCGGGTTGTAGATCCCGATCTCCTCGATGGCGCGGCCGTCGCGCTTGCTGCGCGAGTCGGCGACGACGATGCGGTAGAACGGCGAACGGATCTTGCCGAGCCGCTTCAGGCGGATCTTGACAGCCACGGTGTGGGGTGTCTCCCGGTTCTGGTCTGGACGAGCGGTCACCGCTCGGTGTGGGGACGCCGACCGGTGGGGCTCTGAGGACACGACCGGCCCCGGTGAGAGGGTCCGCGGACGGTCGAGTGCCCGTCCATCATGCCAGAGGTCGCCGCCGGCCCCGGACGAGCCCCGCCCTCAGCCGCGCACGAGCCGCCCGCGCAGCACCACGCGCGGCGAGCGCAGCACCCCCAGGTCCGCGCGGGGGTCGCCGTCGAGGACGAGCAGGTCGGCCGGGGCACCCTCCTGAAGGCCCGGGTGGCCCAGCCAGGTGCGCGCCGACCAGCAGGCGGCGTCCAGGGCCGCGGTGCGCGTCAGGCCCGCGGCCGCCAGCTCGTGCACCTCGTCGACGACGAGGCCGTGCGGCAGGACGCTGCCCGCGTCGGTGCCGGCGAAGACCCGCCCGCCGGCCTCGTGCAGGGCCGCCACCGTCGCGTACCGGCGCTCGTGCAGGGCCCTCATGTGCGCGGCGTAGGCGGGGAACTTCGGCTCCCCGCGGTCGGCGATGCCGGGGAAGGTGGCGATGTTGACCAGCGTGGGCACGACCGCGACACCGCGCTCGGCGACGGCGCGCAGGACGTCGTCGCGCAGGCCCGTGCCGTGCTCGATGCCGTCGACGCCGGCGTCGAGGAGCTCGGCCACGCCCTCCTCGCCGAACTGGTGGACGGTGACGCGGGCACCGAGCTCGTGGGCGGCGGCGACCCCGGCGCGCAGGACGTCGGCCGGCCAGCAGGGGGCCAGGTCGCCGCGCTCGCGGTCGATCCAGTCCCCCACGAGCTTGACCCACCCGTCGCCGCGCGCGGCCTCGACGCGCACGTGCTCGACGAGGTCCTCCGGCTCGATCTCGTGGGCCAGCCCGCGCAGGTAGCGCCGGGTGCGGGCCAGGTGCCGGCCGGCGCGCACGATCCGCGGCAGGTCCTCGCGCTCGTCGATCCAGCGGGTCTCCGAGGCGGACCCGGCGTCGCGCAGCAGCAGGGCACCCGCGTCGCGGTCGGTGCGGGCCTGCGCCTCGCTGACGGCGTCCTCCACCCGGCCGGTCGGGCCGATGCCCACGTGGCAGTGCGCGTCCACCAGGCCGGGCAGCACCCAGCCGGGCAGCGTGGTGGTGCTCGCCGCGCGCGGCCGCTCGAAGGTCAGGCGGCCGCCGACGACCCACGCGCCGGGGCGCTCGCTGCCCGGGCCGGTCAGGACCGGCCCGGGCAGGTGCAGCGCCTCGGCGGCGGGCACCGGCTCAGCGCCCGCCGAGCAGCTTGTCGAAGCCGGGGGGCAGCTGCAGCTGCGAGGGGTCGACCTGCGGCTGGCCGTCACCGCCGGTGGGCAGCCCGAACGCCGAGCCCGGGGCGGCGGTGCTGCGGGCGGCCGCGGCGCGCTCCTGCTCGGCGCGCTTGGCCGGGTTGCCCGACTTGCCCTTCTTGCCCTTGGCAGCGGCCGCGCGCGCCCGCTGCTTCTTCGACGCCCCGCCGGGCACCCCCGGCATGCCCGGGATCCCCGGCATCCCGCCGCCGAGGCCCTTGCGCATCTGGCGCATCATCTTCTGCGCCTGCCCGAAGCGCTCCAGCATGTCGTTGACCGCGGACACGCTCTGCCCGCAGCCGCGCGCCACGCGGGCGCGCCGGGAGCCGTTCATGATGCGCGGCTGGCGCCGCTCCAGCGGCGTCATCGAGCGGACCATCGCCTCGATGCGGTCGAACTCGCGCTCGTCGAAGGCCTCGAGCTGCTCGCGCACCTGCGCCATGCCCGGCAGCATCCCGAGCATCTTCTTGATGCTGCCCATGTTGCGGACGGCGGCCAGCTGCTGGAGGAAGTCGTCGAGGGTGAAGTCCTCGTCGGCGGCGAACTTGGCCGCCATGGCCTGCGCCTGCTCGGCGTCGAAGGCGCGCTCGGCCTGCTCGATGAGGGTGAGCACGTCGCCCATGTCGAGGATGCGCGAGGCCATCCGGTCGGGGTGGAACAGCTCGAAGTCGTCGAGCTTCTCGCCCGTGGAGGCGAACATGACCGGCTGGCCGGTGACCTGGCGCACCGACAGGGCGGCGCCACCGCGGGCGTCGCCGTCGAGCTTGGTGAGCACGACGCCGTCGAAGCCGACGCCGTCGCGGAACGCCTCGGCCGTGGCGACGGCGTCCTGGCCGATCATGGCGTCGAGGACGAACAGGACCTCGTCGGGCTCGACGGCGTGCCGGATGTCGATCGCCTGCTGCATCATCTCGGCGTCCACGCCGGTGCGGCCGGCGGTGTCGACGACGACGACGTCGTAGTGCTGGCGCTGGGCGTGCTCCAGGCCGCGCCGGGCGACCGAGACCGGGTCGCCGACGCCGTTGCCGGGCTCGGGGGCGAAGACGTCGACGCCGGCGCGCTCACCGGTGATCTGCAGCTGGTTGACGGCGTTGGGCCGCTGCAGGTCGCAGGCCACCAGCAGCGGGCGGTGGCCCTGCTGGTGCAGCCAGCGGCCGAGCTTGCCGGCCAGGGTCGTCTTCCCGGCGCCCTGCAGGCCCGCGAGCATGATCACCGTGGGCGGGTTCTTGGCGAACCGCAGGCGGCGGGTCTCCCCGCCCAGGACCGCGACGAGCTCCTCGTTGACGATCTTGACGACCTGCTGGGCCGGGTTCAGCGCCTGCGAGACCTCCGCACCCGTCGCGCGCTCGCGCACGGTGGCGGTGAACTGGCGCACCACGGGCAGCGCGACGTCGGCGTCGAGGAGCGCGCGCCGGATCTCGCGGACCGTCGCGTCGACGTCCTCCGGCGACAGCCGCCCCTTGCCGCGCAGGTTCTTGAACGTCGCGGTGAGGCGGTCGGAGAGCGTGGCGAACACGGCCCCAGCCTACGGGAGCCCGGCCCGCCGCTCCGGCGCCCCGCGGGCCGGGGCCGGCGCGGGCACCTCGGCGGCGTCCGACAGGGCCGCGACGGCGCGCGCCACCCGCGGCGGGCTCAGCCGCTGCCCCGACGGCTCCGCCAGGTACAGCACGTCGACGGCCTGCGCGGCGTAGGTGGCCACGTGCGCGGAGCGGATGTCGATGCCCTCGGCCGCCAGCGCCCGGCCGAGGGCGTGCAGCAGCCCCGGGCGGTCGGCGGCGCGCACCTCGAGCACGGTGGCCCGCTCCGAGGCCCCGGGCAGGACGACGACGCGCGGGTGGGCCACCAGCGCGCGCACCCCGCCCGCCGGCCGCGGCGTGCGCGCGTCGCGCTCCGCGAGCCGGTCGAGGATGGCGACGTCGCCGGCGGCGATGCGCTCCAGGCCCGTGCGCAGCAGCTCCGCCTCGGGCGCCTCGCCCGTGCGCGGCTCCACCCACCAGGAGTCCACGGCCACCCCGTCCAGGGTGCGCACCAGCGCCGAGCGCACGAGGAGGCGGTGCCCGGCCAGCAGCCCGGCCAGGTCGGCGAACAGCCCGGTGCGGTCGCGCGCGACGACCGTGACGACGTGGAAGCCGTCGACCTCGGCCACCCGCACGAGCGGACCGGCGCCCGCGGCGACCTCGGCGGCCAGCGCGGCCTCCTCCTCGCTGAAGGGGGCGGGCCCGGGCACGGCGCTGCCGGCGAGGCTGGCGCGCGCACGGGCCACGAGGTCGTCGACCAGGCGGGCCCGCCAGGGCGACCAGGCGGCCGGGCCCGCGGCGCGGGCGTCGGCCTCCGTCAGCGCCCGCAGCGCCGCCAGGACGTCCTCGCGCCCGTCGACGGCGGCCACGAGCGCCTCGACCGTCTGCGGGTCGTCGGGGTCGCGGCGGGTGGCCAGCTCCACCAGCGTCAGGTGCTCGGCGACCAGCCGCTCGACGACGGCGACGTCGGCCGGCTCCAGGCCGATGCGGCGGCACACGGCCGCGGCCAGCGGGGCGCCGGTGCGGGCGTGGTCCTGCGCGCCGGGCAGCTTGCCGATGTCGTGCAGCAGCGAGGCCAGCAGCAGCAGGTCCGGGCGGGGGGTGTCGCGCAGGAAGGGGCGCGCCAGGACGGCGGTCTCCACCAGGTGCCGGTCGACGGTGAAGCGGTGCACGGCGTTGCGCTGGGGGCGGTTGCGCACCCCGGTCCACTCCGGCACCCACCGCTCGACGAGGCCGACGAGGTCCAGCGCCTCCCACACCGGCACCTGGGCGGGTCCGGCGGCCAGCAGCTCCAGCAGGGCCTCGCGGGCGGGTGCCGGCCAGGGGTCCGGCAGCGGCGGGCAGGCGCGCACGAGGTGCTCCAGCGTCACGGGCGACAGCGGCAGCCCGGTGCGCACCGCGGTGGCCGCGGCGCGCAGCGGCAGCACCGGGTCCTCGGCGGGGACGGCCCCGGAGCCGAGGACGACCTCGCCGTCGTGCTCGACGAGACCGTGGCCCAGCGAGCGCAGCCGGGGGCGGCGGCCGGTGGCGCGGAAGCGGCGGGTCGGCAGCGACTGGCGCGCCCGGCGGGTGGTCAGGTCGACGGCCGCGGAGACGGTGCGGGCGGCCTGGGCGACGGCGGCCAGCAGCAGGTCCGCGTCGGCGTAGCCGCAGACGACGGCCACGGCGTCCTGCTCGGGCAGCACGAGGCGGTCGCTGGGCCGGCCGGAGGAGGCCTGCAGGCCGTCGCGCACGTCCAGCAGCACCCGGTGGGCCTCGTCGACGGCGCCGTGCGGGCGGTCGGTGAGCCAGCTGGCGGCCAGGGCGCGCAGGGTCACCGCGTCGCGCAGGCCGCCGCGGGCCTCCTTCAGGTCGGGTTCGAGCAGGTAGGCCAGCTCCCCGAAGCGCTCGGCGCGCTCGGCCAGGGAGTCCAGCACCTGCGGCAGGCGGCGGCGCGCGCCGGCCCGCCAGTCGTCGAGCACCTGCCCGCGGGTGCGGGCCACCAGCCCGCCGTCGCCGGCGACCACGCGCAGGTCGAGCATCCCGGTGGCCACGGCCAGGTCGGCGGCGGCGACCTCGCGGCACTCGCGGGCCGTGCGCACCGAGTGGTCCAGCCGCAGGCCGTTGTCCCACAGCGGGTACCAGACCCGCTCGGCGACGGCGGCCACGTCCTCCGGGCGCAGCCGCCGGCCGTCGTGCAGGAGGACGAGGTCGACGTCGCTGGCGGGGCCGCAGTCGCGGCGGGCCAGCGAGCCCACGCACGCCAGCGCGATCCCCGTGGGGTCCTCGAGCAGCTGCGGCGCGACCGAGAGCGCGTCGGCCCAGACGGCGCGCAGCCGGGACTCGACGAGCTCCACGAGCTCGGCGCGTCGGGGGGGGGGGGGGGGGGCGGGCCCCCCCCCCCCCCCCCCCCCCCCCCCCCCCCCCCCCCCCCCCCACCCCCCCCCCCCCCCCCCCCCCCCCCCCGCCCCCCCCCCCCCCCCCCCCCCCCCCCCCCCCCCCCCCCCCCCCCCCCCCCCCCCCCCACCCCCCCCCCCCCCCCCCCCCCCCCCCGGAGGGGGAGTGGCGGTGGGACGGGGAGGTGCGGGCGGCGGGGGACCGGGACGGTGGCGCGGGGCCGATAGCCTGGCCCCCGTGAGCGAGCCCGTCGGCAGTGCGACCGAGCCGGTCCCCGGCACCACCCCGCAGGAGCCGCCGGAGGTCGCCGCCGAGCGCGCGCACCGCCCCGTCCTCGTCGTCGACTACGGCGCCCAGTACGCCCAGCTGATCGCCCGCCGGGTGCGCGAGGCGGACACCTTCTCCGAGATCGTGCCCAGCACGATGCCGGTGGCGGACATGCTCGCCAAGGACCCGGCCGCGGTGATCCTGTCCGGCGGCCCGGCCAGCGTGTACGCCGAGGGCGCCCCGCAGGTGGACCCGGCGCTGTTCGAGGCCGGGGTGCCCGTGCTGGGCATCTGCTACGGCTTCCAGGCGATGGCCCAGGCCCTCGGCGGCGAGGTCGCCCGCACCGGCGCGCGCGAGTACGGCGGCACGACGGCCACCGTGCACCCCGAGTCCTCGACGCTGCTGCGCGAGCAGCCGGCCGAGCAGTCGGTGTGGATGTCGCACGGGGATTCCGTGGCGCGCGCGCCGGAGGGCTTCCGCGTGGTGGCGCAGTCGCCCGGTGCCGAGGTGGCCGCGTTCGAGGACGACGAGCGGCGCCTGTACGGGGTGCAGTGGCACC
This sequence comes from Kineococcus haloalkalitolerans, assembly GCF_050871905.1. Classification (NCBI taxonomy): domain Bacteria; kingdom Bacillati; phylum Actinomycetota; class Actinomycetes; order Kineosporiales; family Kineosporiaceae; genus Kineococcus; species Kineococcus haloalkalitolerans. The sequence goes on along the minus strand of NZ_JBJLSH010000011.1, from coordinate 35,948 downwards.
CGGAGGTCAAGCACTCCGCGCACGGGCAGGACGTGCTGGTCAACTTCCTGCGCCACGGCGCGCGCGTGGACGCGGACTGGACGACCGGCAACGTCATCGAGGAGCAGGTCGCGCGCATCCGCGCCCAGGTCGGCGACGGCAAGGTCATCTGCGCGCTGTCGGGCGGGGTGGACTCCGCGGTCGCGGCCGCGCTGGTGCAGCGCGCGGTGGGCGAGCAGCTGACCTGCGTGTTCGTCGACCACGGCCTGCTGCGCGCCGGGGAGGCCGAGCAGGTCGAGCAGGACTTCGTCGCCGCCACGGGCGTGAAGCTGCACGTGGTCGACGCGGTGCAGCGCTTCGCCGACGCCCTGGACGGCGTCAGCGACCCGGAGCAGAAGCGCAAGACCATCGGCCGGGAGTTCATCCGCGTCTTCGAGCAGGCCGCCCGCGACGTCGTGGCCGCCGAGGGCGGCAGCGGCGAGGTGCGCTTCCTCGTGCAGGGCACGCTGTACCCGGACGTGGTCGAGTCCGGCGGCGGCGAGGGCGCGGCGACCATCAAGAGCCACCACAACGTCGGCGGCCTGCCGGACGACCTGACGTTCGAGCTGGTGGAGCCGCTGCGCGCGCTGTTCAAGGACGAGGTGCGCGCGGTGGGCCTGCAGCTGGGCCTGCCGGAGGCGATGGTGTGGCGCCAGCCGTTCCCCGGCCCGGGCCTGGCGATCCGCATCGTCGGGGCGGTGACCCCGCAGCGGCTGGAGGTGCTGCGCGCGGCGGACGCCATCGCCCGCGCGGAGCTGACGGCCGCGGGCCTGGACCGCGAGATCTGGCAGTGCCCGGTGGTGCTGCTGGCCGACGTGCGCTCGGTGGGCGTGCAGGGCGACGGGCGCACGTACGGGCACCCGGTGGTGCTGCGCCCGGTCAGCTCCGAGGACGCCATGACGGCGGACTGGACGCGGCTGCCCTACGACGTGCTGCAGCGCATCTCCACGCGCATCACCAACGAAGTGCCCGAGGTGAACCGGGTGGTGCTCGACGTGACGAGCAAGCCGCCGGGCACCATCGAGTGGGAGTGAGCCGCCGCTGACGGCTCAGCCGCCCGGCCCGCGCACGGCGCGGGCCAGGCGGCGCACGGCCTCGGGCACCTGCCCGGCGTCCAGGCCGGCCACGCACAGCCGCAGGTGGGCGGCCTCCTCCTCGGCGACGACGTAGTGCCGCCCCGGATTGACGGCGACGCCCTCGGCGAGGGCGCGGCGGGCGACCTCGGCGTCGTCGGCGCCGCGGGGCAGGCGCAGCCACAGGGAGAACCCGCCGCGCGGCGGCGTCCAGGTGCACTCGGGCAGCTCGGCGGCCAGGGCGGTGCCGAGCGTGCGGACGCGGTCGGCCAGCGCCGCGCTGAGCGCGCGCAGGTGCGCGCCCCAGCCGGCGCCGGTGACCAGCTCGACGGTGGCCTCCTGCAGGGGCCGGGAGACGAACAGGTCGTCGACGACGCGCAGCGCGGTGATGCGCTGCAGGACGGGCCCGCGGGCCACGACGCAGCCGACCCGCAGGCTGGGCGCGGCGGTCTTGGTGAGGGAGTTGACGGTGATGACGCGCCCGTCGGTGTCGTCGCGCAGCAGCGACGGCGGCGGGGTGGGCCCGTGCCCGAGCCAGCGGGCGAAGTCGTCCTCGACGACGAAGGCTCCGGCGCGCGCGGCGGCGTCCAGGACGGGCCGGCGGCGCGCGGCGGCGAGGACGTGCCCGTCGGGGTTGGCGTAGGTGGGCTGCAGGTAGAGCACGCGCGCGCCGGTGGTGGCGAAGGCGCGCTCGAGCAGCTCGGGGCGCACGCCGTCGGCGTCGGTGGGCACCGGCACGGGCGCGAGCCCGGCGCTGCGCAGCAGGGAGATGACGCCGGGGTAGCCGGGGACGGCGACGAGGACGGGGCTGCCGGCGGGCACGAGCGCGCGCAGCACGGTGGACAGGGCTCCCTGCCCGCCGGGGGTGACGAGGACGTCCTCGCGGTCGGCGCCGAGCTGGTGGGCGAACCAGGAGCGCAGCTCGGGCAGCCCGGCGTGCGGGGGCATGGACCAGGCCCGCGGGCGGCGGGCGGCGCGCGCGGTGGCGGCGGCGAGCCGGGTGGTGGGCTGCAGGCCGGCGTCGAGGTAGCCGCGGGCCATGTCGAGGACGTCCTCGGGCGGGGCGGACAGGGCGGCGACGACGTCGGCGGCCTGCACGGGGGAGGCGCCGAGGGCCACCCGCTGCCAGTCGGTGTCGGCGGAGCTGGTGCGGGTGGGGCGGGCGACGTAGGTGCCGGCGCCGGGTCGCGTGGTGACGGTGCCGTCGGCGACGAGGGCGTCCACGGCGCGCTGGACGGTGACGGGCCCGACGCCGAGCTCGGCGACGAGGCGGCGGCTGCTGGGCAGCCGGGCGCCGGCCGGCAGGCCGCGCGCCAGCTCGCGCAGGTTCGCCACGACGACCGCCACACTGCTACCGGAGTCCACGGACACGGACGGTAGCGCTACCCGCGGGTCCGGACGTCGGCGGCGGGCGTGACGCGGCCCACGCCGGGCGCGCCCGGGGGCCCGGCGCGCCCCACGTACCCTGGGCGGGTGCCCGGCCCGTCCCGTCCCGCCGCAGGTCCCGGGCGGGCGCGCGCGCTCGCCCTGACCGCCGTGGCGTGGACCGCGGTCGCCGTCTGCGTGGTCCTGGGCTGGTGGCAGTGGCGCAGCGGCAACGTCGTCGTCTCCGCCCCGCCGGCGCAGCAGCCGGTCGTGGCCGTCGAGGAGGTCGTGGCCGCGGGCGCCCCGGACGGGCGGGGCGTGCTCGTGCAGGACGAGGTGGGCCGCCGCGTCGTGGTCAGCGGGACCTTCGACCCCGCGGTGGACCTGCGGGTGCCCTCGCGCCTGGTGGACGACGCGGTCGGCTCGTGGGTGGTGGGCCTGGTGCGCTCGAGCGCCCCGGACGGTTCCGAGCGCGGCACGGCCGTCGTGCGCGGGTTCGTCCCCGAGGGCGCTCAGGCGCCGCCGCTGCCGGCCGGTCCCGTCGAGGTCACGGGTGTCGTGCAGCCGCCGGAGGGCTCGGACACGGTGCCCGCGACCCGCGCGCTGGGCCCGGGGGAGGTCCGCGTGGTCAGCGCCGCCGACCTCGTCAACCGCGTCGACTACCCGGTGGCGAACGCCTACGTCACCGACACCTCTCCGCAGGCCGGTCTGGTGGCCGTCCCGCCGCCCGACCCGGGGCAGGCCACCCGCCGGCTGGACCTGCGCAACCTGGCCTACGCCGCCCAGTGGTGGGTGTTCGCCGGGTTCGCGGTGCTGCTGTGGACGCGGTTCCTGCGCGACGACCGCCGCGACCGCGAAGCCCTGCGCGCCGCCGCGGAGCCCGCCGGCCCCGCGGGGCCGGCCGACCCGACCGACCCGACCGACCCGCGTCCAGGAGGACGAGACATGAGCACCGCCCGATGAGCGCCGACGCCGGGCCCCGCGCCGACGGCGGCCCCGACGGCCGCGAGCTGCTGCCGGGCACCACGTCCACGCGCGCCAGCGTGCGCTCCGCGCTGACCCGCTACCGCGTCATGGCGTGGGTGACGGGCATCGGCCTGCTCGTCGTGGTCGCCGGCATGGTGCAGGAGTACGTCCTGCACGCCGGCGACGGGATCACGACGGTCATGGGGCCGGTGCACGGCGGTTTCTACATCTTGCTGCTCATCACGACGTTCGACCTGGGCACGCGGGTGCGCTGGGCGTGGTCGCGGATGCTGCTGACGGCCCTGGCGGGCACCGTGCCGTTCCTGTCCTTCTACGCGGAGCGCGAGAACCACCGCGCCGTCGAAGCCCAGCTCGCCGCCCGGTGAGCCTCCCGACGACCGGCGAGCGGCCGGCGCTGCAGCGCGTCGTCGTGCACGCGGCCCTGCGCTCGCGCGGGCAGCTGCTCGTGGACGGCGACGGGGTGCTGCCGTGGGCGGTGCTGGCGCACGGGGAGACCCCGGCCGCGGGCGTGCAGCGCGCGCTGCTGGCGGTGGGCGCCCCGCCGTCGCGCCCGCGCGGGCCGCTGGAGGTGCGCCACGCGGTGCGCCGCGAGCCGGGCGGCACCACCGCTGACGGCGTCGTGGTCCCGGCGGGGGGCGTGGACGTGCACAGCGTCCACGTCGTGCTGGCCGCGGAGGTCACCGACCACGCGCTGCGCGACGCGGCCCGCCCGGCGCGCTGGGCGCCGGTGCCGGGCGAGCTGCCCCTGGTGGCCGACGCCGCCGTCGCGGTGGGGGCCGCGGAGGTCGCGCGGGCGACGGGGGCCGCGGCGGGGGCGCCGGGCGCCGACGGGCTGGTGCCGGTGGTGCGCCAGCGGCTGGCCGCCTACGCGGTCGTCGTCAGCCCGGACCAGCGGATCCTGCTGACGCGGCTGTCGGAGCGCACGCCGAGCCCGGGCCGCTGGACGCTGCCGGGCGGCGGGGTGGACCACGGCGAGCACCCGGTGGACGCGGCCGTGCGCGAGGTGCACGAGGAGACCGGCATGGACGTCGTCGTCGACGGCCTGCTCGACGTGGCCTCGGAGCACTTCACGGGCCGCTCGCCGCGCGGGGTGCTGGAGGACTTCCACGCGGTGCGGGTGCTGGTGGCCGCCACGGCGACGCAGGTGCGCGAGCCGGAGGTCCTGGACGTGGGCGGCAGCACCGACCTGAGCCGCTGGGTGCCGCTGGACGAGGCGCCCGCGGTCGGGCTGGTGGGGGTGGCCCACCGGGGCGTGCAGTTCGCGCTGCGCCGCCGCGGCTGCTGAGGGCGCGGCTGCCGGGGGGCACCGGAAACCCGCTGTTCACGCGGTGACCTGTTCCCCGGGCGCCGCGCCGGTGGCAGACTCCGCCCGCGTCACTCCGGCCCCACCCGGCCCCGCGGACCCACGAGAGCGAGCCCATGCCCCACCCTCGTCGTGCCCACCCCCTCCTGCCGCTGACGGCCGCCCTCGGCCTGGTCGCCGGCACCGCCCTGTCCGGCGCGGCCGGCGCCGTGGCGTCGACGACCCCCTCGCCCGCGCCGGAACCGGTGCCGGGTGTGGTCGCGGACCTGCTGCCCCCGCCGGAGGAGGGCCGCACCCGCGTCCAGATCGGCGCGTTCAACGACTTCCACGGCCGCCTGGAGGCGCCCGAGAGCACCGACGACGGTGAGCCGGTGGGCGGTGCGGCGCAGCTGGCGGGCGCGCTGGACGCCCTGCGCGCGCAGGAGGAGGGCACCGTCGTGGTGTCCGTGGGCGACAACATCGGCGCCTCGACGTTCCCGTCGTTCGTGCAGCAGGACGCGCCGACGATCGCGGCGCTGAACGCGATGGGCGTGGCGCTGTCGGCGGTGGGCAACCACGAGTTCGACGCCGGCTACGACGACCTCGTGGAGCGGGTGGGCGTGGAGGGCCGCCCCGGCCCGGACGGGGCGCCGCCGCTGGCGGCCTTCCCGTACCTGGGCGCGAACGTGGAGCTGGCCGACGGCGGGCCGGCGATGCCGGAGTACGCGGTGCGCGACGTCGGCGGTGTCGACGTCGGGTTCATCGGCGTGGTCACGGCGGCCACGCCCAGCCTGGTCGCCCCGGACGGCATCGCGGGCCTGCGCTTCACCGACCCGGCGCAGGCCGCCAACCGGGTCGCCGACGCCCTCAGCGACGGCGACCCGGCCAACGGGGAGGCCGACGTGCTGGTGCTGCTGGCCCACGAGGGCTCAGCGGGCACCGACTGCGCCGAGGTGGCGACGGAAGGCGACTTCGGCCGGATGCTGCAGGCGCTGTCGCCGCAGGTGGACGCCGTGCTGTCCGGGCACACGCACCAGCTGTACGACTGCGAGGTGCCGGTGCCCGGCCGCGAGCTGCCGCGGCCGGTGCTGTCGGCGGAGGCGTACGGGGTGGCGCTGGACCGCCTGGTCCTGGACGTCGACGACGCCACCGGCGAGGTCGTCGCCCAGGCCCACGAGGTGCTGCCCGTGCAGGGCTTCGCGCCCGACCCGGAGGTCCAGGCGATCGTCGACGCCGCCGTCGAGGTGTCGCGGGAGGTCGGCGCGCGCCCGGTGGGTCGCATCACCGCGGACGTGACCCGGGCGTTCTCCGGTGCCGAGGACGACCGCGGCACCCCGTCCCCGCTGGGGTACCTGGTGGCGGACGCGCAGCTGGCCCTGACGTCGGGGGCGGGCGCGCAGATCGCCTTCATGAACCCCGGCGGCCTGCGCGACGACCTGCTGTTCGCCGGCGGCGAGGAGGAGGACGGGGTCGTCACGTACGCCGAGGCCGCGGCGGTGCAGCCGTTCGCGAACTCCGTGGTGACGATGACGCTGACGGGCGCGCAGGTGCGGCGGGTGCTGGAGGAGCAGTGGCAGCCGGAGGGGTCCTCGCGACCGTTCCTGGCGCTGGGCGTCTCGCGCGGGTTCGCCTTCACCTACGACCTTCAGGCGCCGGTGGGGCAGCGGGTGGTCTCGGCGACGCTGGACGGGGTGGAGCTGGACCCGGCGGCCACGTACCGGGTCACGGTGAACAGCTTCCTGGCCGCGGGCGGGGACAACTTCTCCACGCTGGCCGAGGGGACGGACCGGGTGGAGCTGGGGCAGACGGACCTGGAGGTCCTCACCACCTACCTGGGCCTGCCGGAGAACCAGCCGCTGACGCCGGACACGGCGCCGCGCTCGTCGGTGGCGGCCGCCGCGCCGGCGCCCGCGCCGTCGCCGACGACCCCGGCGCCCGCGCCGACGACCCCCGCGCCGGTGGTGCCGGCGCCCGCGCCGTCGCCGACCGCGAAGGTGCCCGCGCCGGTGCGCAGCGCGGCCCCGGTGCGCGCGGGCGGGACCTCGCGCAGCGCGGGGACGCAGCGCACGGCGCTGCCGCGCACGGGCGCGGACGCGTGGCCGGCGCTCGCGGCGGGCGGTGCGCTGGTGCTGGTGGGCGGCGGGCTGCTCGTCGCGGCGCGCCGGCGGCCGGGGACGCGCTGACCGCCCGCTGACCCGCCGCCGACCTGCGCTGGCCGGGGTCCACGTCGCTGGACGGGGCCCCGGCCGCCGCTCGTTGTCTACACTCCGACCGTGGCTGGGACGACGACGCGCGGGCGCGAGGCGGACACCCGCGCCCCCGAGGGGCTCGACGGCGCGCTGGAGGACGACGCGCAGGGGCGCGGGCCGGTGAAGTCGGCGGAGCGGACGGTGCGCATCCTGGAGGCGCTGGCCCGCCCGCCGTACACGTTCACGGTGGCGCAGCTGCAGGAGACGACGGGCTACCCGCGCTCCAGCCTGCACGCGCTGCTGCGCACCCTGGTGGACCTGCACTGGATCGAGCCGCCCACACCGGGCGGCGGGTACGGCATCGGCGCGCAGGCCCTGCTGACGGGCACCGCCTACCTGGACCGCGACCCCGCGCTGCCGCGGGCGACGGCGGCCATCGAGGCGATCCGCGACGAGGCGGGCTGCACGACGCACGTGGCGCGCCTGGACGGCGGGAACGTCGTGTACCTGGCGACCCGCGAGGCGCCGGACCGGCACCGCTCGGCCTCGCGCGTGGGCCGCTACCTGCCCGCGTACGCGACGTCGCTGGGCAAGGCGCTGCTGTCCGAGCGCACGGCCGCGGAGCTGGACGCCCTGCTGCCGGGCGAGGACCTGCCGCCGCTGACGGAGGCGACGGTGCGCACCCGCGCCGACCTGGAGCGCGAGCTGGAGGAGGTGCGCGAGCGCGGCTGGGCGCTGGAGCGCGGGCAGAACCTGCCCGGCACGGTGTGCGTGGGGGTGCGGGTGGAGTACCGGATCCCCGCCACGGACGCGATCAGCTGCAGCCTGCCCGCGGAGCTGGCCACCGAGGCGGAGGTGGAGCGGGTCGCCGGGATCGTGCAGCGCCACGCCGGCCGCCTCGCGCGCGAGCTGCGGGCGGCCGGCGTGCGCTGAGGAGACCCCTCAGCGGGCGGGTTCCACCGCCGGCGCGGGGCGCTCGCGCTCCAGGGCGCTGCCCTCCACGTCGAGCACGGGCAGCCAGCCCAGCCAGCGCGGCAGCCACCAGGCCCGCCGGCCCAGCAGCGCCAGGGCCGCGGGCACGAACACCATCCGCACGACGATCGCGTCGGCGAAGATGCCGACGGCCAGCGCGAACGCGATGGGCCGGATCGTCGCGTCGCCCTCGGGCACGAACCCGGCGAACACCGAGAACATGATCGCGGCGGCGGCGACCACGACGGGCGCGGCCTGGCGGAACCCGGTCGTGATGGCCCGCAGCGGGTCCGCGCCGTGGGCGTGCGCCTCGTGCATGCGCGAGACCAGGAAGATCTGGTAGTCCATCGCCAGCCCGAACAGGATCCCGACCACGATGATCGGCGCCAGGCTGAGCAGCGGCCCGGTCGTCTCGGCCAGGCCGAGGAAGTCGAGCCAGCCCCACTGGAACACCGCGGTGGTGGCGCCGAGCGTCGTGCCGATGGTCAGCAGGAACCCCAGGACGCCGACGACGGGCACGAGGATCGAGCGGAAGACCAGCACGAGCAGCACGAACGCCAGCCCGACGACGAGGACGAGGTAGACGGGCAGCGCCCGGTTCAGCGTCTGCGAGACGTCGACGCTGACGGCGGTGGTGCCGGTGACGTACGACTCGGTGGCGCCCGCGGTCCCGGCGGCCTCGTCGGCGGCCAGCCGGTCGCGCAGCGCCTGCACGAGGTCGGCGGTCTCCTCGGTGTCCGGCCCCGTCGTGGGGATGACGGTGACGAGCGCGGCGGTGGCGTCGGCGTTGGGCTGCGGCGGGGTGGCCAGCGCCACCCCGGGCAGCTCGGCGGCCTCGGCGCTGACGGCCGCGGCGCGCTCGGGGGCGCCCTCGCCGTCGACGAGCAGGACCAGCGGGCCGGTGACGCCGGCGCCGAAGCGCTCGGACAGGATCTGCTGCGCCCGCGCCTGGGTGCTGTCGTCGGCGGGCAGCTGGTTCAGCGTGGTGCGCAGCGAGGCGACGGGCAGGGAGACGATCCCGAGGACGACGACGACCGCGACCAGGCTGGCCCAGCGCCGCGTGGTGGTGGTGCGCACCCAGCCGGCGTAGACGCCGCGGCCGGTCCCGTCCTGGTCGGCGACCTCGACGTGCCGGCCGCCCTCGTGGGTCAGGGCGCGGCGGACGCGGCCGGGCAGCGCGCGCAGGCCGACGAGGCTCAGCACGGCGGGCACGAGGGTGAGCGCCACGAGGACGGCGACGACGATGGTCGCGGCGGCCGCCAGGCCCATCTCGGTGAGGAAGGGGATGCCGGCGACGGTGAGCCCGGCCAGGGCGATGACGACGGTGGTGCCGGCGGTCAGGACGGCGGAGCCGGCGGTGCCGGTGGCGACCGCGACGGCGTCGCGGACGCTGCGCCCGTCCCGCAGCTCGTGCCGGAACCGCGTGAAGATGAACAGGGCGTAGTCGATGCCGACGGCCAGGCCGAGCATGACGGCGAGGATCGGGGTGGTCGACTGCAGGTCGGTGAACCCGGTGAGGGTGGTGATGCCGAGCGCGCCGATGGCCACGCCGACGACGGCCGTCAGCAGGTTCATGCCGGCCGCGACGAGGGAGCCGTAGGTCAGGCCGAGGACGACGAAGGCGGCGACGACGCCGACGGCCTCGGCGGTGCCGCCGAGGTGGAACGGCTCGACGGTCGCCTCGCCGGTGGTCTCCACGGTCAGCCCGGCGTCGCGGGCGGTGTCCACGGCCGCGCGCAGCGCGTCCTGCTGCTCCTCGGTGATCTCCGGGCCGCTCACGCCGTAGGTGACGGTGCTGTAGGCGGCGCGCAGGTCGGGGGAGACGGTGGGGTTCTGCGGGTCCAGCGGGTTCGTGGCGCTGACGACGCCGGGCAGCTGGCCCAGCGCGGTGACGAGCTCGGTGAGGGGCCCGGCCACGGCGGGGTCGGTGACCTCGGCGCCGTCGGGGGCCTGCACGACCACCTGGGCGCTGGCGCCGCCGGAGGTGTCGCCGAAGCGCTCGTCGATGAGCCGCAGCGCGGTCGTCGACTCCTGCCCGGGGATCTCGAAGGTGTTGACGGTCTCGCCGGACAGGGTCGCGGCGCCGACGCCGACGCCGAGCAGGGCGATCAGCCAGACGGCGACGACGGCGACCCGGTGGCGGAACGCCCCCAGGCCCAGCCGGTGCAGGAAGGTGGCCACGGGTCTCCTCAGCGGTGCGCGGGGTTCTGGTGGTGGTCGTGGGGGGTGGGCTCGGGGTGGCCGAGCGCTCCGCAGGCGGCGCGCACGAGCGCGGGGCGCACCCCACCGCCCGCGCCGCGGCAGGCCAGCGCGGCGACCGCGAGCCCGCCGAGGGCGGCGACCAGGCGCACGGCGCGCTCGTCGGGCGCACCGCCGCCGGGCGGGTCGAGGTCGGTGCCGAACACCTGCCCGAGCACCCCGGCGACGTCGTCGAGGGGGTGCGGGGGCGGGCCCTCGCCCTCGGCGCTGAGCGAGGCCAGCAGCAGGGCGATGAACCCGGGCCGGTCCAGGGCCGTGCGGGCGAGCAGGTCCAGCGCGGCGCGGTCGCGCGCGGGGCCGGGCGGGGTGTCCGCCACCGCGTCGCGCACCTGCACCACCTGGGCGGTGCAGCGGTCGACGACGGCGGCGCGCAGCGCCTCCTTGGTGGGGAAGCGGTGCAGCAGACCGGTCTTGGAGTAGCCGACGGCGTCGGCGATGCGCTGCACGGACGTCTGGTCGACGCCGTGCCGGGCGAACAGCTCGGCGGCGCGGTCGACGATCTCGTCGTCGATCTCCTGGCGGGTGGGTCGGACCACGTCCGGAGGCTACAGGACCGTTCCGGTCCATGATGGACCGGAACGGTCCGGGGTCGACCTGTCGGAGCAGCGACCTACGCTGGTCCCACGATGAGCACACTCTTCGACGACCTGCCCCTCGGCGGCCCGGGAGCCGGCGGCTCCACCGGCCCGACCCCCGCCGACGGGCGTGACGGCCCGGGTGAGCGCCGCCGTCCCGGTGCCGACCCCGCGGCCCTGCTGGCCGGCCTGAACCCCCAGCAGCGCGAGGCCGTCGTGCACAGCGGGTCCCCGCTGCTCATCGTCGCGGGCGCCGGCTCGGGCAAGACCCGCGTGCTGACGCACCGCATCGCGCACCTGCTCGCCGAGCGCGGCGTCACCCCCGGGCAGGTCCTGGCGATCACCTTCACGAACAAGGCCGCCGCCGAGATGCGCGAGCGCGTCGCCGCCCTGGTGGGCGACGTCGTCGGGATGGGCGCGCGCAGCATGTGGGTGTCCACGTTCCACTCCGCGTGCGTGCGGATCCTGCGCCGCGAGGCGCACCACCTCGGGATGCGCACGAGCTTCTCGATCTACGACGCGGCCGACTCCCAGCGGCTCATGGCGATGGTGTGCCGGGAGCTGGACTACGACCCCAAGCGGTACGCGCCGCGCTCGTTCTCGGCGATGGTCTCGAACCTGAAGAACGAGCTGGTCGACGAGGAGACGTACGCCGAGCGCGCCTCGGGCGAGAACGGCAACGACGTCGAGCGCAAGCTGGCCGCCGCCTACCGCGCCTACCAGCAGCGGCTGCGGCAGGCCAACGCCCTGGACTTCGACGACCTGATCATGACGACGGTGCACCTGCTGCAGGCGTTCCCCGACGTCGCCGAGCACTACCACCGCCGCTTCCGGCACGTCCTGGTCGACGAGTACCAGGACACCAACCACGCCCAGTACGTCCTGGTGCGCGAGCTGACGGGCACCGGCGAGGGCCCCGTCCCGCGCGCGGAGCTGACCGTGGTGGGCGACGCGGACCAGTCGATCTACGCCTTCCGCGGCGCGACGATCCGCAACATCACGGAGTTCGAGGAGGACTACCCGGACGCCCGCACGGTCCTGCTGGAGCAGAACTACCGCTCCACGCAGACGATCCTGTCGGCGGCCAACGAGGTCATCGCCGTCAACGAGGACCGCCGGCCGAAGAACCTGTGGACGGCCTCGGGGCAGGGGGAGCGGATCGTCGGCTACGTCGCCGACGACGAGCACGACGAGGCCTCGTTCGTCGCCGAGGAGGTCGACCGCCTCGCCGACGAGGAGGGTGTGCGGCACTCCGACGTCGCGGTGTTCTACCGGACGAACGCGCAGTCGCGCGCCCTGGAGGAGGTGTTCGTCCGCACCGGCCTGCCCTACAAGGTCGTCGGCGGCACCCGCTTCTACGAGCGCCGCGAGGTCAAGGACGCCATCGCCTACCTGCGGCTGCTGGACAACCCCGACGACCTGGTGAACCTGCGCCGGGTGCTGAACGTGCCCAAGCGCGGGATCGGCGAGCGCGCCGAGGCGGCGCTGGCGGTGCTGGCCGAGCGCGAGCGCATCACCTTCGGGCAGGCGCTGGAGCGCGCCGACGAGGCCGTCGGGCTGGCCGCGCGCTCGCTGAAGGCCGTGCAGGGCTTCGCCCAGCTGGTCGCGGACCTGCGCACGCTGGCCGAGTCGGGCGCCGCGCCGGCCACCGTCCTGGAGGCCGTGCTGGAGCAGACCGGCTACCTGGCCGAGCTGCGCGCCAGCGGCGACCCGCAGGACGAGAGCCGCGTGGAGAACCTCGCCGAGCTGGTGGCCGTGGCCGAGGAGTTCGCCGACGAGCAGCCGGAGGGCACGCTGGCGGACTTCCTGGAGAAGGTGTCGCTGGTCGCCGACGCCGACCAGATCCCCGACGCCGACGGTCAGGGCGTGGTGACGCTGATGACCCTGCACACCGCCAAGGGCCTGGAGTTCCCCGTCGTCTTCCTCACCGGCCTGGAGGACGGCACGTTCCCGCACATGCGCTCGCTGGCCGACCCGGACCAGCTGGCCGAGGAGCGCCGCCTGGCGTACGTGGGCCTGACCCGCGCGCGCGAGCGGCTGTACCTGTCGCGCTCGGCGGTGCGCAGCGCGTGGGGCGCCCCGCAGCAGTACCCGGCCAGCCGGTTCCTCGACGACGTCCCGCCCGCGCTCGTGCACTGGAAGCGCGGCGCCTCGACGGGGTTCGGGGTGACCACCCCGCCGGCGGTCTCGCGGATCGCGCAGCGGCCCGGGGTCCGCTCGCCCGGCAACCGGCCGGTGATCAGCCTGTCGCCGGGCGACCGCGTCACCCACGACTCCTTCGGCATGGGCACCGTGGTGCGCGTGGAGGGGGAGGGGGACAAGACCGTCGCCCACATCGACTTCCGCGAGGGGACCAAGCGGCTGCTGCTGCGCTACGCGCCGGTGGAGAAGATCTAGGGGTTCCGCCCGCGCCGCCCCGGCGGTCACCCGTCAGCGGGAGAGCCGGACCCGCCCCCCGAGCGCAGCGGCCGGTGCTCCCGGTGCGGGGTCGTCGTGCTCCCAGGCGGTGGCCACCGCGTCCTTGCCGGTGCTCTTGGCCCGGTACATCGCGGCGTCGGCCGCGCGCGTGAGCTGGGCCGCGCTCAGCCGAGCGGAGGTGCCGTCCACGCCGCCGGCTCCGGTGGCGGCGATGCCGACGCTGGCGCCGATGCGCACGACGGCGTCCTCCAGGAGCACCGGCCGGCGCAGCGCGCGGACGAGGTCCCGGCCCGTCCGGGCGCTGTCCTCGCGGTCGAGGCCGCGCAGGAGGACGGCGAACTCGTCGCCGCCGAGGCGGGCGCAGGTGCTGCCCGCCGGGACCAGCCGGCTCAGGCGCGCCGCGACCTCGACCAGCAGGGCGTCACCGGCGGCGTGGCCGTGCTCGTCGTTGACGGGTTTGAAGTCGTCCAGGTCGACGAAGAGCAGCGAGAGCGTGCCGCGCTCCTCCAGCAGGGCCTCCTCGAGGGCCTCGGCGAAGGCGGTGCGGTTCAGGAGCCCGGTCAGCCCGTCGGTGTGCGCCCGGCGCGCCAGGGCGCGGCGGGTGTCGCTGTTGCGCAGCGCCAGGGCGACCTGGTTCACCAGGGACCGGACGGCCAGCACCGCCTCCTCGGGCACCCGCCCGGGAGCGCCCACGAGCATCCAGCCGCCCTCGGGGTGCGCGGGCATCGGCACCGCCAGCCAGGCGCAGCGCCGCCCCACCAGCGCGTCCAGCGGGGCGGTGTCGCCCGTGGCGCTGTCGTGGCCGGCCGTGGGGCCCACCACCGCGCCGGGCAGCACGTCGGGCAGCTCCGCCGGGGCACCGGCGAACGGGCCGGCGGTGCCCTGCACGAGCAGCGTGCCGTCCGGGCGCGGCAGCACCGCCAGCATCCGCAGGCCGGGGGTCGCCGCGCAGATCTGCGTGCTGGTGGCACCGGCCTGCGCCACGATCCGCTCCGGGTCGTCGAGGGAGAGCATCACCTCTCCCGCCGAGGCCAGTGCGGCGTCGCGCCCGGCGGCCTCCTCGCGGGAGAACAGGCACGCGGCCAGCAGGCGGCCGGTGATGACGACCAGGAACACCACCGGCATGGTGCCGAGGACGGGGCCGATCGCGGCGGGAGCGCCCTGCCCGGCGACGGACGGCCACCACAGCGCGCCGGCGCAGATGCCGGTGCCGTAGACCGCGCAGCGCAGCGCCGCCTGGGTCGTGGAGCCGTACAGGGCCCGGAACCACAGGCCGGGGAAGGCGAAGGAGAACACGGCGGTCGGTTCCGGGCAGGTGGCCCCCACGCACGCCAGGCCGACGGCGTCGAGCACGTCCAGCCAGACCGGGCCGCGGCGCAGGAAGTACCCCGTCAGCCAGGAGCCGATCAGCACCGTCGTGCCGACCGCCGTCAGCGCGGCGGCTCCGGGAACACGCACGGACGCCGGTGCGGGCAGGACCAGCAGCAGCGAGGCGACCGCCGTCACCGCGAAGAGCCAGCGCATGCTCTCCACCGTGGTCGTGGGGCGCGCGAGCCTCGACCCCAGCCGGCGCAGCGGCGACGCCGGCGCAGCACGCAGGTGCCCTCTGCTCATCACCCCTCCTCGCCCGCCCGTCGTGCGCGACCACCTCGAGCGGGTCCGGTGCAGCGGCACCGGGTCCCCGTGGACCGACACGCAGGGTTCGTCCTCCGCCCGGAGGCGCTTGAGCGCTCGTCGGCGCGCACCACCCGGACGCCGCAGCACCGTCACGCGGCCGCGCGGTCCTGCGAGAGTCCTCCGGTGCCCCCTCACGAGGTCCCGACGACCACCCGGGCGGCGCGCCCGCGGGTGCGCGTCGTCCACCTGACCGGCCCGGTCTTCGACGCCCTGGCGGCCGGTGACCTGGTCGCCGCGAACGCCGCCGGCCCCGTCCCGCTGACGCCCGTCTTCGCCGGTCCCGAGTGGCGCGGCGTGTGGCGGATGCGCGGCGAGCAGGTTCGCCGGGACCCCGCCAGCGCCGCCGCGGATTCGCCCGCGCGGCCCTGGAGGCGCTGCTGCGGCGCGCCCGCGACGAACCGGCCGTGCGCACCGTCCGGGCGAGCATCGCCCCCGGCAACACCGCCTCCCGGGACCTGGTGGTCCAGTACGGCTTCACCCCGGTCGGTGAGCAGTGGGACGAGGAGGACGGCTGGGAGGTCGTCTTCGAGGTCAGCGCCGACCCCGCTCCGACGACGGGAGCACCAGCCGTGGCAGCCACGGGCACGGCGGACGCGGCGAGTTCCGCGGCGGTGGTCCCGGACGGCCAGCGGGGTCCCGGCGGGCCGTACTTCCACAGCACCCGCGCCGTGCTGCGGGCCGGTGACGAGGTGGTGCCCGGGCGCCCCCGGACTTCCACCCCGGGCGCGTGATGAACGACGTGTACTTCACCGCGCTGCTGGAGACCGCGGTGTGGGGGGCGGAGCTGGCGGTGGCGCTGGCCGGTCCCGCGGGGGAGGGTGGGGAACGGCGCGGCCACGTGCACCGGGTGGAACCCACGGGGCCCTTCGAGGACGACCCGAACGTCACGGACAAGAGGTTCCCGGGCAACCCCACGGCGTCCTACCGCTCCCGCCACCCGCTGCGCGTCGTGGCCGAGGTGCAGGACTGGCAGGGGCACGAGCCTGAGGCCCTCGCCGCGATGCTCGACGGGCTCTCTCGCCTGCGCGAGCAGGGCCTCGACGTCATCGAGGACTGACCCGGCCGGGCCGGACGCACGAGGAACGACCACCCGCCAGGCGCGGTCCGGTCGTCGCGCACGCAGTTCGTCCCGGTACCGACGGACCGGTGCTGGCGGTGGACCACCGGTCGGGACGGTGCGGTGCTTCGCGGGTGGTCGATCTCCTGACAGGTGGCTGGTCCTGGTGCAGCCACCGTCGTCCGCAATGCACGAGAACTCCTGGTAGTACCGATGTTGCTACCCGGGTAGTATTGTCTCGTGAAGCTCAGCATCAGCCTCTCCGAGGCCGACGTCGCCGCTCTCGACGAGCACGTGCGCGAAGCGGGCCTGCCGTCCCGCTCGGCGGCGGTGCAGCAGGCCGTCCGTGCCCTGACCCGCCAGCGGTTGGAGCAGGACTACGCCGCGGCGTGGGAGGACTGGGAGGGGTCCGAGGACCGCGAGGTCTGGGAAGGCGCCGCAGCGGACGGCCTGCGCTGATGCGGCGCGGGGAGGTCCGCCTGGTCGACCTGGACCCGGTCCGCGGCAGCGAGGCGAACAAGCGCCGCCCCGCGGTCGTGGTCAGCAACGACCAGGCCAACGCGGTCGCCGAACGCCTGGGCCGGGGCGTGGTCACCGTGGTGCCGGTGACCAGCAACACGGCCAGGGTGTTCCCCTTCCAGGTGCTGCTGGCCGCTGAGGACACCGGTCTGCACGTCGAGTCCAAGGCTCAGGCCGAGCAGGTGCGCGCTGTCTCGGTGGACCGCCTCGGGCCGGCGCTGGGGCGGCTGCCGGCGGGAGCGATGGGTGCCCTCGACGAGGCCTTGCGACTGCACCTGGCTCTGTGACGCGGGGCTGGGACAGTCGCGCACCGCGGCGCGAACCCGGCGACCCTGCTGACTCCAGCGGACCGGTGCAGGCGCCGTGGGAGCGGATCCGGGCGTGGCTCCAGGTGCACGCCCCGGCCGTCCGAGGAGCGTCCGTTCCCGAGGCGTGCGCCGTGTCGGCAGCACAGTGCGGCCCCGTGCAGGAAGGCCAGCAGCACGACGACCGAGACCACGACGTCGAAGGTGTCGGGGTCGCCGAGGAGCCGGGAGACGGCCAGTGCCACCTGCAGGCTGATGAGGACCAGGAGCACCCTCCGCAGGCCGCGGGCGGCTCGCAGGGGGTAGTGCGACCGCAACCCGCTCAGGTCAGGGGCACCGCTGTCGCGCTGGCCCTCCACGGCAGCACCTTCTCAGGGACGGGTAGGCGGGAGGGCGTGGAGGTCGTGGAGGTCGTGGCACCACCCGGATGCCGCAGTACCAGCAGCCGCCCTCTCGGAGAGGACCAGTCGTCTCGCCATCACCGTCTCCGCTGTGCGCTACGAGCACCCACGCCGGGTGCACGGCCCGGTGCGCCGGAGTGCTGCGGGTCGGACCGCCCGCGCGGGCGGCGGGCGCCTGGCACCGTGGGCAGGTGAACACCGCCCTGGAGCGTCCGTCGTGGCGCCGCGATCCCGCCGCGCTGACCGTGGTGGGGCTGACCGTGGTGGGGGCGGTGGTGACGCTGGCGCTGCTGGTGCACCTGACCGGCTGGGAGGTGGTGACCGAGAGCGTCGGGGGGCTGGTGTTCGTCCTCGTGACCACCGTGTGGGCGTTGCTGCCCTTCGCCACGGCGGTCGTGGTGGGCGTGAGCGTGCACCGGTACTGGCGCGGGGGGATGGCCGTATCGCTGGCGGGGACCGTGCTCCTGGTGGCGATGAGCGTGTGGATGTCGTGGGACGTGCTGACCTCGGAGTCGTCCACCGCGGTCCTGGCCTTGTTCTTCTTCCCGTTCGTGCAGGCCGCGTGGATGGGGGTGACGACGGCCGCCGCTGTCGGCGTCGCGAAGCTGCGAGGTCGCCGGACGGCGCGGGCGGGAACGGTGTGAGCGGGACGGGTTTCTCGGTCGTGGCGTCCGTGCGCGTGCGGGGCGCCGGCCCGGACCTGCCCGCGGCGCGGGTGGGGCTCGTCGCAGCTCCCGAGCACCTGCTGCCGCGCGACCACGACGAGCTGGACGACGTGGCCGAGTGGCCCCTGCCGGTGAGCCTGGACTTCGTCGGGCCCTCGGGGCAGAGCCGTTGCGCGGTGGCCCGCACGCTCTCGCAGCGGGTGTTCTCGCGGGGTGCGGCTCTGCTGCTGGACAACGCCTCGGGCGGTCCGCCGTGGACACCACGACTGGAGGTGCTGCGTCGGGACCCGGACGACTGGGGGATGCGCTGGCCCTTCGACGGGTGGTGGGTGTGACCGGACCTGACCGGGGACTTCGGTCGGGAGACGATCTTCACCGTGCCGGCGCCGCTGGAGTGGAGCGCCGGCGGCAGCGTCCACCGGGGCGAGGTGGTGCTGACGCTGGTCGTGCGCAGGTGCTGACGGAACCGGTGGGGTCCTCAGTACTGGTGCAGGACGGTAGCGGTGGGCTCGCAGCCGGCCCAGTCGACCTCGTCCAGGGTGGCTTGGGAGGAGGGCTCCGGCAGCGCGCCACCGCCGACGACGGTCTCGCCCACCCGCGCCAGCAGGCGTCCGCGGCCGTCGTGGACCTCACCGGCCGCTGGGTGGTGGGTGACGCCCTCGGGCCAGACGACGAGCATGTCCTCCGACAGCAGGCAGTGCGCCGGGGCGGGTGCGTCCGGGACGACCAGGGTGATCGTGGAGATGTTCGCCGGGGCGGTGTCGCCGCCGGCGCGGTCGGTGACGAGGGGCACCTGCTCGCCCCGGCCGCAGGCAGCTGCGCTCAGCACCACCGCGGCGCACACCAGTGCCCGCACCGCTCGCCCGCTCAGTCCTGATCCGGCGGCACGACCGCCCGGGTGCCGCAGGTCCCCGGTGGCCCCACGGGCAGGTCGGCATCGGGGTCGGCCGGGCTCAGCTGCTCCAGCAGCGTGGGCCCCGGCGCGTCGAGGTCCACCAGGGCCGCTCGACGTTCGGCCGGGGTGGCGTCGGGCCAGCGGCGCAGAAAGTGCGCCCGCCAGCGCCGCAGGCGGTCCTCCTCCCCGTGGGGGACGTCGTCCTCCTCGCGCCAGGTGGAGATGGCCGTGCGGGAGCGCAGGCCCAGCAACCGGCTGATGTCCCCCTCGGACAGGTGCACGTCACGGATCAGCTCGTCCAGCGCCTCGGTGCCCACGGGTGCGAGGGTGGCACCGGCGCGCACCTCTCCGCACCCGTGATCGACGTGCTCGACACCGGTGACGCCCCTCAGTGGGCGGCGACGACAGCGGTGGACGCCGCGGACCCGCCGTCCTCCACCAGCCGCCACGGCCGCACGAGCAGCACCAGCACGGCGGCGCCCAGCGCGAGGGCCGCGACGACGACCACGCCCATGGCGCGCGCGTCGTTGCCGAGCACACCCACCAGGGGGGAGACCAGCGCGCCGACGCCGAACTGGACCGCCCCCAGCAGCGCCGCGGCCGAACCGGCCGCCTCACCGTGGCGCGAGAGGGCCAGCGCCGGTGCGTTCGGCAGGGCCAGGCCGGCGGAGAACAGGACCGCCCACAGCGGCAGCGCCACCCCGAGCAGCCCGCCGGTGCTCGTGACGGCGAGCACCAGGAGCACCACCCCGGCGAGCAGGCCCGTGAGGACGCTGGCCAGCAGCACCTGGGCGGGGGTGGAGCGGCGCAGGACCAGCGGGTTGAGCTGGGTGGCCCCGATCAGCCAGACGGCCCCGGCGCCGAAGAGGAGCCCGAACTGCTGCTGGTCCAGGCCGAACTGGCCCTGGTAGACGAAGGGGGCGCCGGCCACGTAGCTGAACAGGGCCGCCATCGACAGCCCCGCCACCAGGACCAGTCCCAGGTAGGTGCGGTCGCGCAGCAGGCCGCGGTAGGTCGTGAGGGTGGCGCCCAGGCGCAGCGGGGAGCGGGCCTCCGGCGGCAGGGTCTCGCGCAGCGCCCGCCCGCCCACGGCCAGCAGGAGCACCCCGTAGACGGCGAGCAGGACGAAGATCCCGCGCCAGGAGGTGAACCGCAGCACCTCGCCGCCGATGGTCGGGGCGAGCACGGGCGCGGCGCCGATCACCAGGAACAACCGGGAGAGCATGGTCGCCGCAGCGCGGCCGGTGTAGAGGTCGCGCACGATCGCCAGGGCGATGACGGCGCCGGCCGCGGTGCCCACGCCCTGCAGCACGCGCAGCGCGCCGAGGACGGCGATGTTCGGGGCCAGCACCACGAGCAGCGAGGCGAGCACGTGCAGGGCGGTCCCGGCCAGCAGCGGTCGGCGCCGGCCGAGGGCGTCGGAGAGCGGGCCGATCACCAGCTGCCCCAGCGCCAGCCCGACGAGGGTGCCGGTGAGGGTCAGCTGCACCGCGGCCTCGGTGGTCTCCAGATCGGTGACGATCGTCGGCAGGGCCGGCAGGTACATGTCGATCGTCAGCGGCCCGACGGCGACGAAACCGCCGAGCACGAGGACGGTGCGTCCCGTGCTGCGGGGCGAGCGCTCCGGGGAGGTGGTACCGGTCGTGGGCGCGAGGTGCGCGTCTGAGGTCATGTCGGGTCTTCCGTCGCGGGGCTGGGTCGGCCGGGCACAGGAAGCCCACGGCTCCTCGTCCACGCGGCGACGGCGACAACCAGCGCAGGAGGTCGATCTGTTCCACGCCGCCGCGCTGCGGCCCGACGCCGGTCTCGGCACGGGGGTGCCGTGAGCGCGTCTCCTCCGAGCGGGCCTCGACGACCGTCGGGCCGTGGACGGCCGGTGACCCCGCCTGCGACGGTGGTGGGCGTGCCGCTCACCGCCCGGGAGGCAGCGGTCCGGGCCCTCGAGGTCCACGCACCGCACCTGCAGCAGGGGGACGTCACCCCGCTCGGGTCGGGTGTGGACCACACGGCCTTCCGCTGCGGTGACGTCGTCGTCCGGGTGGCCGGCGCACGCAGCGCTCGGCGCGAGGCGCAGCCGCTCACCGTGCTGGGGCCCCGGTCGTCCGTCCCGGTGCCCGCTCCGCTCCTCGCCGACGAGGAGCTCGGCGTGCTGGCCCACCCGCTGCTGCTCGGGAGGCCGTTGCTGGGCCGCACGCCCCCGGCCGGTGCGGCCGGGCGGCTGGGTGCCTTCCTCACCGAGCTGCACTCCGTCGAGCCGTCGGCGGTCGCCGACCTCGTCGAGGAGGAGCCCGCCGATCCGCGCGAGTGGCTGGCGGACCTGTCCGGCCCCGAGCAGCTGCTCGCCGTGGTCCACGCGCAGGTGCCGGCGCCGGGGGACCGGCACGTGCTGGCCCACGCGGACCTGGGGGCCGAGCACCTGCTGGAGGACGGCGGCGCCCTGACCGGTGTCCTGGACTGGTCCGACGCCGCCGTCACCGATCCGGCCGTGGACTTCGCCCGGCTGTACCGCGACTTCGGGCCCCGCTTCCTGCGCGAGGTCCTCGACGCCTACCGCCTGCCACCGCCCGGTGCTGCTGCGGTGGCGCGCACCGAGTCCTCCGCGCGCTGCGCGGCTCTGGAGGACCTCGCCTTCGCCGGCGCGAGCGGCCGCCGGGAGCACGCCGACGCGGTCCGCACCAGCGCGGAGCGGCTCTGCCCCGGTAGCCGGCTCGACAGACGTCGCCTGGCGTGCGGGAGCACGACACCGGCCGACTCGGGGAGACCACCCGACCCGGGACCAGCGGCCCGTCGCCGGTGGCGAGACGGAGTCGGGCTGCGGTGCCTGCGGACGGTGGCTGCCCAGCGGAACAGGACACGCCGTCACCTCCGGTGCGCGGCCGTGTGCGCTGCGGGTGCGGGAGTCGGCCGTCCGGGCACCTCGGGGGCGAGTGAGGGCCAGTGGCCGCGGCAGCAGGCAGGGTGGGGCGGTGACCTCGTTCTCCGCGGGTGCCGACCGGCCGGCGCCCCGCGGCTCCAGCAGCTCCCGCCGGTCCGGACGCGCTGCGGCCTGGACGGTGGCGGTGACGCTGCTGGGTGCGCTCAGCGGGTACCTGTTCGCCGCCCCGGAGCGCACCAGCGCCGCGGTACCG
Source organism: Kineococcus haloalkalitolerans (assembly GCF_050871905.1). Lineage (NCBI taxonomy): Bacteria > Bacillati > Actinomycetota > Actinomycetes > Kineosporiales > Kineosporiaceae > Kineococcus > Kineococcus haloalkalitolerans. The sequence continues at coordinate 14,163 of NZ_JBJLSH010000011.1, read as the reverse complement.
GTGTGGACGGCCGCCAGTGCCTGCCTCGGTCTGGCGCTGGGCTGGCCGCGGGCTACCTGGTGCTGGTCAACGCGGTCGTCGTGGCGGTGGTGGAGGGGCGTCAGCACCGCCGCGGCACTGTTGCCGGGCAGGCCCGCGCGCCTGGACGCTGAGGTCCGCGGCCACGGTGGAGGACCTCGGCGGATCCCTTGACGGACGGCGTGGCTGCCGCGCTGGGGGAGGGGCCGTCACCCGAGCGGTGTCGCTGTCCGTCTGACCGTGCTCCACGAGGGCCCACCCCGTCGACATCGGGGGAGGCGCACCTGCCGCACCCTGTGAGCCATCGCGAATGCGACCGTCTGTGAGGCAGCGGCTGCGCCCGGACGGGCGGGATGACCGTGACGTCGGCCAAGGCTCGATCTCGCGGCGCTGTTGCAGGCTCTGCCACCGTCCAGGGCCGTGGACCACGACGCCGTGATCGACACCTCGACCTCCTGGAGCCAGCAGCAGGACGACGTCCGTGCCCTGCTGTTGACCGGGTCGGCCGCCAACGGGCAGACGCACCCGCTGTCCGATCGCGACCTGGAGGTCTACGTCCAGGACCCAGCGCCGCTGCTGAACGATGACTCCTGGTGGGACCAGCTCGGGCAGGTCCTCGTCGTGGAACGCCTGGACGCTGCGGGCTGGTTTCCTTCCCGGGTCGTCCACTACGCCGGCGGCAAGCTCGACCTCACCGTCATCCCCGCCGAGCAGATCACCTCCATCCCGCGGGACCGTCCCTCCCGGGTCCTGATCGACAAGGACGCACGCGCGCAGGCCCTGTCCCTGACCCCCTCGACGTCACCCCTGCCCAGCGCTGATGACTTCGAGCAGGCGCTGCACCGGGGTTGCGCGGCGGCGTTGATGTGCGCCGAGGCAGCGGTGCGCGGTGAGCTGTGGATGGCCGAGATCCGAGACGAGAACCTCGAGGCGCAGTCGCTGCTGCTGATCGAGTGGGACCACCGCTCTCGCTGTGGCACGGAGGTCGACGTCCGCTACCTGGGCACTCGGATGCGGCAGTGGATGGATCAGGACGTCCAAGACGCCCTCGACGACTGCTGGGGACACTTCGATGCGGTGGACACCGCGGCGGCACTGCGGGCCAGCGTGGCGCTGTTCGCGCGACTGGCGACCCGCCTGGCCGACCAGCTGACTCCACCCGCCTTCGACCACGGGCGGATGCGCGCCGAGACCGAGGGCATCTTGGCGGTGCGTCCTGAGCTCGCCGAGAGCTGAGCGGTGGTCCGGTCCCACAGCGTCGCCCTGCGCATGACCGCGGCGTCGCCCGGGAGGGCGGCACGACCGCGAGACGCGGACGGCCTACAGAGCCCCAGCGGCCTGGGCGAGGGTGCCGTGAGGGTCGTGCAGGATGCGGTGTCCGTCTCCCAGCACCCGCCGTGTGCCGCCGTCCAAGGGGACGTCGGCCCAGGAGACCGGTGCCAGGTCGATCTCGACCAGCAGTCCTGAGGAGAGCCGGTAGCGCTGTTCGCGCACCGGGCCCCAGCGAGCCACCCGCACCAGGCGGGCGCGGTGACGCAGCTGCCGGAACCAGCTACTCGAGGAGGGCAGGGAGTCGGGGTCGTCCAGGAGAAGCATGACGTCCACGTCGCTGGCCATGCGTTCAGCGCCGCGGGCGTAGGAGCCCACCACTGCTGCTGCGTGTACGTCGTGGGCGGTTGCCCATGACGTCAGGTCGGCTAGCAAGCGGTCCGTCTCGCGGCGGCGGCCCTTCAGGCGAGCAGTCATCCAGTCATGATCCACCGGGCTTGGCGGGGGACCAGAGTGCCTTCGCGATGTCCGCATCTCGCCACGACCGCGATGTCCACGGGCGTGAGGTCCGGCCGAGGGCGGGGAGGTGCGCGTGCGGGATGCTGGGGACATGACGGTCAGCGATGACACCAGTCCCGGCCCCGGCGACGACCTGCTGCGGGCCGCGGCGGTCCACGCCTGGTCCCTGGACCGCACCCTGGGCCGGTTCCGGGCCGGGACCACCACCGGACCTGCCGGACTGCCGCTGCTGGAGCTGCCCGCGGCGCTGCGCGACCACGGCTACCACACCGTGCAGCTGTGCCACTTCCACCTCCCGCACCGCGACGCCACCTACCTCGCCGAACTGCGCGCGGCGCTGGCCGAGGCCGGTGTGGTGCTGGACGCGTTGCTGGTGGACGACGGTGACCTGACGCATCCGAGCGAGGCTGCGCGCGAGGAGGCGTGGATCTCCTCCTACCTCGCTGACGCCACCGCTCTGGGAGCCACCCGGATCCGGGTGGTGGCCGGCCAGACGCGCACCGACACCGCGCAAGCCGACAGCTCCGCGGCGCTGGGGCGCATCGCCGCCCGTGCCGGAGACCTGCGCGTCGTCACCGAGAACTGGAGGGACGTGACACGCGACGCCGCGGACGTGCGGGCCGTCCTCGACCCCCTCGCCGGGGCGGTAGGGCTGCTGGTGGACCTGGGGAACTGGACCGGCCCGGGCAAGTACGTCGACCTGGCCGAGGTCGCCCCCTACGCGGAGACCTGCCACGCCAAAGCGCACTGGGACGGGAGCGACGTCGACGAGGTGGACTACCGCAGGAGCCTGTCCTCGATCCTCGACGCCGGGTACAGCGGTCCGCTGGCCCTGGTCTACGACGCGGTCGGCGACGACGAGTGGGCGGGGCTGGCCGTCCAACGCGCGATCGTGGAGGACCTCCTCAGCTGAACGCTGGACTGAGCGCTCGACTGAACGGCCGCGTTGCGGACGTGGCCGCTCAGCGATGACCGCGCGCATCGCGCCATGGTCGCGACGTCGCCCGTGGGACGTCACGACCAGGGGAAGCCAGGGACCTCCCTGATGTCCGCTGCCCCACGCCTTCGTCACCCTCGTCCCGGGTCACGATGAAGGGGGATGACGGTGAACGCTGGCAGCTCGTCGCGGGAGCACCTGGGGTCTCGCGTGCGGATCGCGCGGCAGCACGGGGACGGGCCGCGCAGCGTGCTGGGGAGCTGAGACGGATCGCTCACAGCCAGGAGACGACGGGGCTGGATCTGAACGTCCTGGGTGAGGACCTGCACGTGGATGTGGCGGCTGACGATGAGGCGGAGGTCTTGACCTCAGGCGGCTGATGACCCGTCGATGACGGGACTGCCGACGTGGTCCCGTCATCGACCTCCGCCCGGGGCGGCGGTACTGCGTCCACGCGGTCTTGGACGTGACCGCGACGTCGTCGACGTCCACGACAGCGGGATGACCGTGCGGTCCACCGTGAACGCGTGATCGCCGGTGCTGAGTCTCCTACGGGGCGGTGACGGTGATCGGGTGGACGGCGATGAGGCCGGACACGTCCTGGAAGTCGCTCAGGTCGTTGGTCACCAGTTCGAGGTCGAAGGCGTGCGCGGTCGCGGCGAGGTAGGCGTCGACGACCTGGATGCGGAGCTGCTTCTTCGTCCCGCCGGCCGCGAGGATGGTCGCGGTCACCTGTCCGTAGGCGTCCACGACGGCGTCGTCCACGGGTAGGGCGCTCGGCCACAGGCGCCGCGCGATGGTGAAGTCGGTGAGGCGCTGCTGTTGAGCCGGTCCTGAGGCCACGGCGATGCCGAAGCGGAGTTCTGCGAACGTCATCTGCGAGACGTAGGTGGGCTGGTTGGGGTCGATGCTGAACGCCGACCCGGCCGGAGCACGCAGGATGTCGATGAGGGCGTTCGTGTCCAGGAGGTACCCAGCGGTCACTGCTGCTCGAGCCTCTCCTGGGCGACCTGCTGGGTGAGGTCGCCCAGTCGTGGACCGCGAGGGGCGGCCCGGACGCCGTGAGTGGTCGCCCACTCGCGGACGGCGTGGGCGTCCGCAGCGGAGCTCGGGTCGTCGGGCTGGCTCGGCTGGACGGCCTCCGTGTCCGGCTCGTCGTTGCGTCCTGCGTAGGGATCACGCGCGATCGGGTCGAGCGTCTGCGCCGTTCGGCGGTCGAACTCGGAGTGGTCGAACGGGCCTGCGGCGGAGTTGAGGCTGGCGGCGGAGCTGAGGGGAACGCCGCTGAAGGCGCGCAGGCGGTCGGGGACGGGTGCGATGGGTGTGATGCGGGCGACAGGCCGTCCGTGGTTGGTGATCGTGTAGCCCTCGCCCGCGTCTTCCAGCTCTCGCAGGATGCGCGCGTACTCGTTGCGCAGTTCGCGGGCGGTGATGGTCTTCACGCCCGTCAGCGTAGCCAGTGCTGGCTACACTGACGAGGTCCCGAGCGCGGGCCCCTCCGCTCCTCAGCGCCGTCGTGTCGGAGGTCCTCGGTGGGCAACGGTCGACGTGAGCTCGACCGGGCCGGATCGCCCCCCGTGACGCAGGTCGCGATCTCGCGCCTCGCGGGCATGTGCAGGCGGTCGACGACCTGCTGGTCCGCGGCGTGACCGCGCTGTGGTCAGGATGGCCGCGGTTCAGCGTTGCGCAGTCGGGTGCCGCTGTGCTCGGGTGCGTGCTCGGTGACGGCGTCCATGTACGGCCACAGCGATGGCACCAGACGAAGCTCGACGTCGTGCTCGGCCAGGGCGCTGATGCAGTCCTCGACGTGGCGGACGTCGAGAACCGGGACTTCGTGGTCGGCTGCCAAGTGGCCGGCCTGCTCGTCGAGCACGGTGAAGCCGGTCGGTGCGAGTTCGTGCACGTCGAGGCCGGCGTGCAGCAGTTGGGGTGCCCAGCGGTGCTCGGTAGCGGCCCGGCGTCGGTGACGTGGAACATCCTCGGCACCTGGTCGGGCTGGAGAGCGCTGGCGACAGACCTCGGGGCCTGCGGGACGACGGCCCCGTCGAGCAGGTCGGCCACCTCGCGACTTCCGCCATGAGCGTGCAGTCGTCGTCTGCTCGGGCCGTCTCGGGAGTGACCGTCCCTGAGGCGGCGATCGTGCGCGGACGGCGCCATCACCGTGCGGTCGTCCGGCACGGACGTGCGGCGACCTCGGGGTCGGTGACAGCCCCTCGCGGGACCCCGGGGGTGCGACCAGGGGTCAGCCCTCGTCGCTGCCACCGCTGGTCAGGTGCTGCTCCAGCACGGTGAGGACTTCGTTGCAGCGCCGGACGGCGTCGAGGTCGTCGACGACGCCGGCCAGCTCCCGCGACCAGGCCGCCCTCAGCAACCGCAGGTTGGTGGCGGCGAGGTCGGTGGGCACCACGCTGACTCCACGCCCAGGCCCGGGCCGCCTGCGGACCATGCCCTTGCTCTCCAGCGCCTGCAGGGCGGTGCTGACGTTGGTGCGCTGCAACCGCGTTCGCCGGGCGATCTCGCTGGGCGCGGACCCGGGACGCAGATCGACCACCCGCATCACCGTCCGCTCGGTCTCGGTCAGCGCCACCACCTCCGCAGCGGTGGGCGTGCGTGCCCGCACCAGCCGGCCGACGTTGAGCAGCAGATCGGCCAGGTCGGCCAGCGGATCGTCTGCGGGATCGAGAGGAGCAGGGGGCACCGCAGCACACTACCGCACGGGTTATGCCACCATAGTTATGTGAACATTACTAACATGCCCCCACCGTCACCGGGCACGGCGCTGCAGTCCCCCTCGCGGCGCCGGCAGCTGGTGCTGGTGCTGGGCTCGCTCAGCGCCTTTGGCGCCTTGACCATCGACCTGTACCTGCCCGCGATGCCCGGCATGGCCAGCCACCTGGGCACCAGCACCGCCTCGGTGCAGGCCACGCTGACCGTCTTCGTCCTCGGCTTGGCCACCGGGCAGGTCCTGATCGGCCCGCTGTCCGACGCGTGGGGACGCCGCCGCCTCCTGCTGACCGGTCTGGCGCTGTACGCCGCCGCCTCCCTGGCCTGCGCCCTGGCCCCGGACGTCGGCTGGCTCACCGCCGCCCGGGTGCTGCAGTCCCTGGGGGCGGCGGCCGGCACGGTGCTGGCGCGCGCCATCGCCCGGGACCTGTTCAGCGGTGTGGCCATGACCCGCTTCCTGTCCACCCTCATGCTCGTCAACGGCCTGGCGCCGGTCCTCGCGCCCGTCGTGGGCGGTCAGCTGCTCGCGATCACCACCTGGCGGGCGCTGTTCGCCCTGCTCACCGCCATCGGTGTCCTCCTGCTGCTCGCGGTGGCCTCGACCCTGCCCGAGACCGTCCCCCTCCAGCTCCGGCAGCCGGCGCACCCGCGGGCCCTGGCCCGCACCTTCGCCCGCCTCGGCACCGACCGCCGCTTCGTCCGCCTGGTCCTGACGTCCGCGTTGATGTTCGCCGCCGTCTTCACCTACATCTCCGGATCGTCCTTCGTCCTGCAGGACGGCTACGGGCTCGGCGCCCAGCAGTTCAGCCTGGTCTTCGCCGTGAACGGCCTGGGCGTCGTGGCCTGCAGCCAGCTCAACGGCTGGCTGGTCGGGCGGGCAGGCGCTGAAGCCGGCCTGCTCGTCCTCGCGTCGGCTTTGGCCGTCCTGGGCAGTGCCGGTGTGCTGGTGAGCGCGCTCACCGGCACACCGCTGCCGCTGCTGCTGGCGTTCCTGTTCCTGGCCGTGTCGATGCTCGGACCAGTGCTGACCAACGCCACCTCGCTGGCACTGGCCGAGCACGGCGCGACCGCCGGGGCAGCGTCCTCGCTGCAGGGCGCGACGCAGTTCCTCATCGCCGGCCTGGCCGCCGCGGTCCTGGGGCTGGTCGGTGACGACGCGGTGGCCATGGGCGCGGTGATGTGCTGCTGCGCGGTGCCGGCCCTCGTGCTCGCCGTCCCCGGCTCCTCCGGCGACCGACGCTGACACGACCAGTCCCCCACCGGCGATCGACTCGACTCGACTCGATCGCGAAGCCGCCACTCGGCCCGGTCATCCCAGGAGCGACCGGTTGCGGGACGGCGACTGCTCCCGGACGGCGCCGTGCGCGGTCGTGGTGGGAGCGGGAGGGCGGTCGGCAGCGCCGTGCGCGCCGTCGAGCCGTGCCCGTCCTCTCACGTGCAGCGGAGCACGGAGTCCCGCTCGGGGTCACGACCTGCCAGGGGGTCGGTGGCAGGCTGGGACTCCTGGGTCTCGACCACACTCCAGAAACCACCGCTTCTGAGACACCGCGGGGGAGCGGCGCCAGTGCCGCGACACGCTGCCTCAAGAATCGTGTCCACACGGCGTCTCATGAGCGGCCGGTCAGGCGCTTGCGAGATGGCGACCAGCCAGTCGCTGGAGGCGTCATCACTCCCGAGAGCGGAGTGGGAGCACAGCCGGCTCCTCGGGCTGCGCGCGTGCCCGTCCTGACCGAAGTCGTGACCGTCGTCGACGCCCCGGCCGCCGTCGTCCTCGACCTCGAGCTGGACGTCGACGAGCAGGTCCGCGGCCCGTTCCGCTCCCTGCACCACGAGCACCTCTTCGAGGCCGTGACGGCCCACCGCACCCGCATGACCGACCGCATGAGCGTCACCGCCCCCGCCGGGTTCCCCGGTGAGGTGGTCGCCCGCCTCGTGCTGGCTCCCTGCCCGCGCCAGCTGCTGCGGCGGCGGGCGGCTCACGTCGAACGCGCTGCGGAGCCAGCGGGGGAGCGGGTCCGCTGAAACAGCACCTCCCGTTCGCGGCGGAGCGCACGGCGCGCAGCGACCACGCAGTCGCTCCGCCGGACCGCTCCGCGTGGTGTTCCACGGTCCCCGCGCACCCGCTGAGCGACGAGCCGTCGTTCGGGGAGCACGAGTACTACCGTCGGCCTGTGACCGTCGTCGGGCTCCGCGAGCTGCGTCAGCGAGTCTCCGACCTCGTCCGCCGTGTCGAAGCCGGTGAGGAGGTGACCATCACCGTGGCCGGCAGGGCCAGCGCCCGCCTCGTCCCCGCCAACGCGCGGTCCTGGCGCACGTGGGGCGACGTCGAAGAACTGTTCGCCGGCCCCGCCGACGCGGCGTGGGAGCAGGACCGCGACCTCGTCGACACCGAGGTCCGCGACCCCTGGGAGCCGCGGTGAGGGCGGTCGTGGACACCAGCGTCGTCGTCGCCCGCGACATCGGCCCGCTGCCCGGAGAGCTGGCCATCAGCGCCGCGACGCTGGCAGAACTGCACTTCGGCGTCCTCGTGACGACCGACCCGGCGGTGCGCGCTGAACGGTTGCGGCGACTGTCCCTCCTGCAGCGGCGGTTCGACGCGCTGCCCCTGGACGACGCCGTCGCCGCCGGCTGCGGACGACTGGCCGCCGCGGTCGTCGCCGTCGGCCGGCAACCACGCGCTCGCACGACGGACCTGCTCACCGCCGCCACCGCCCACGCCCACGACGCCCGGCTCTGCACCCGCGACGCGGCCGACCTGAAGGGGGCGGACGAGATCGTCGAGGTCGTCCCCGTCTGAGCGGCGCCTCGCGACGGCTGCGCGGTTCTCCGCTCGTCGTGCGTCGTTCCCGGCGAGCGGGGAACCTCGGCTCCACCGGTCGACGCGGCCTGCCGAGGGCCGGTGATCAGGACGGCTCCTCCACCGTCGCCAGCACGACGGGTTCCTCCTGACCGGGCCAGGTGCCGCGCAGCGCGAACCCCGTCGCGGGTCTCGTCGACGTGACGACGCGCGGCAGGAAGATCGCGACCCCGGCGTCGACCACGGTCGTCGTCCCGTCGTGGCGCACGACCGGTCCCGTCAGCGGCGGAACCTCGTCCACCCGAAGGTTCCCGCTCCCGCGGACGTGCGTGGTGGACGGTTCCAGCACCAGCCCCCGCTCGGTCGCGGCGTACAGGTCGGCCTCGCGGCCGCCGGTGAGGACCGTGGTGACCAGGACGGTCACGAGGACCGGGTCGTGGCAGCCGTCGTAGACCCAGCGGTCGCCGAGCGTCGTGTGCGTCATGGTCGTGACGAGCGAGTCGTCGGCTCCCGCCCGGGGGGCGCCCCGGTAGGTCAGCGGCACCTGCAGGACCTGCCCGTCGGCGGTGCCGAGCAGGTGGGTCTCCATCCCGACCTCCCCGTCGGGGTCGTCGAAGCGGAACGACCCGAGCTCGGTGAGGACGGAGGTGTCGGCGTCCGCGGCCCACTGCTGGTGCGGCACCCAGGCCCGCAGCAGTTCCAGCTTCGTGGGCACGATCGTCGCGGGGTGGTGGACGGCCATCGCGCGATCCTGACAGCCGGCCTGCAGGCACCGCACGACACGCCGAACGCCTGGCCGTGCCCGCAGGCTGGCTGTCAGCTGCGGGAGCCCGCTCGTCGTGGCTCCCGTACCGGGAGGACCGCACCGCTGGGGCGGTGGGGCCGCGCTGCGTCACGAGCGGCGCCGGCTCAGGCGGTGGTGACCTCGCGGTAGTGCTCCACGGTGGGGAAGGGGTCGTAGGAGCGGTGCAGCAGCCGCTTCCACTCCTGGTACTGCGCGGACCCGCGGAAGCCCTCGGTGTGGTCCTCCAGGCTGTCCCACTGCACCAGCAGCAGGTAGGTGCCGCGACGTTCCACGCAGCGCGACAGCGTGAGGTGCTGGAAACCCGGTGCCGCGGAGATGATCGCCCCCGCCGTCGAGAACGCCGCCTCGAAGGCGTCGGTCTGGCCGGGTCGGACGTCGAGGACGGCGTGCTCGAGGACCACGCCGCCCGTCCTCGTGGACGGACGCGGTGCCGGCGGGGGCGCCCGGCGCTCGACGACGACCGCGCCCGCACCACCTGCCTCACGGCCTGGCAGCATCCCCGCGTGCCCGGTCCCGGAACCCCCCGCCCCGACGACGTCGTCGACCAGCCAGCCGAGGTGCAGTTCGAGGCGTTCCTCGACGAGCACCGCGCGGCGCTGGCCGCCTGCCTGGACGGCCTGAGCGAGGAGCAGGTCCGCGTGCGCCTGGTGCCCTCGCGGACCACGCTGCTGGGGCTGGTGAAGCACGCCGCCTTCGTCGAGCGCGTCTGGTTCGGCGAGGCGGTCACCGGGCGCTCCCGCGCGGAGCTGGGCATCGAAGCCGGTCCCGACGAGTCCTTCGTCCTGCACGAGGACGACACCATCGCGGGCGTGCGCGAGGCGCACCGGCGCGCGTGCGAGGACTCGCGACGGGCGGTCGCCGGTCTGGGCCTGGACGACGTGCTGCCGGGCAACCGGCGCGGTCCGCTGCCGCTGCGCTGGGTCTACCTGCACGTGCTGCGGGAGCTGGCCCAGCACTGCGGGCACGCCGACGTCCTGCGCGAGCAGCTGCTCGACGGGCGGGCCGGCTGACCCCTCAGGGCGCGGGCCGCAGACGTCCGGCGGTCCGCCGCGCGGAGCCCGGCACCGCGGTGCCGGGCCGGGTCAGCGCGGACGCCCGCGGCGTCCCGGCCGCCAGCGCCAGCGGCAGCACCCCCGCCCACACGTCCGCGTCCTCGCCGGCGTCCTCGGAGGGGCCGTGGGCGCGCACCTTCACGCTGGCGAGCGCCAGCGGCAGGCGCAGCACCGCCGTGGCGGCCAGTTCCTGGCGGGTCGGTGCGCGCACCTCGTCCCAGCGACCGGGCGCCAGGTGCTCGGTCAGCACCCGCAGCGCCCGCTCGCGCTCGGGCACCGGCACCAGGTGCGCGACGCCGTGGACGACGGCGCTGCGGTAGTTCATCGAGGTGTCCGCGACCGACCGGGCGAGCACCAGTCCGTCGAGGTGCGTGACGGCCACCGAGACCGCCAGTCCCTCGGGCGAGGCCGCGGCGCGGAACAGCCCGGCGCCGGTGGACCCGTGCAGCAGCAGGTCGTCCCCGTCGCGGGCGACCGCCACCGGCAGCACCACGGGCAGGCCGTCGCGCACGAGCGCGACGTGGGCGACCAGCGCGTCGTCGAGCACCGCGTGGAGCGCGTCGACGTCGAGGACCTGGCGGTCGGACTTGCGGCGGATGCGGGTCCGCTCCTCCAGCGGCAGCTGCGTCACCCGTCGGACCCTGCCAGCCGGGGCCGGTCCGGCGCAGCCGAGTTCTCCCGCGGGGTCCGGCGGTTACCGTCGGCCCCGTGCACGACGCGAGCGGCGAGGACGCGCCGCTGGACCACCTCGCCGCGCTGGGGAACGAGCAGGACGCCGTCCTCGCGCTGCTCGACCACGCCGACCTGGACGCGCCCGTGCCGCACTGCGCGCCGTGGCGGGTGCGCGAGCTGGCGGCGCACCTGGCCGAGGTGCACCGCTGGGCCGCGGCCACCAGCCGGCTCGGGCCCGACGGGTCCGAGCTGCCCGAGCAGGAACCGCCCGCGGCGGTGGACCCGGTGGCCGACTACGCCGCCGCCGCGCACGAGCTGCGCGCAGCGCTGGGCGGGGACCCCGCGCGGGCGTGCCGGACCCTGGACGGCGCCGGGACCGTCGCGTGGTGGAGGCGTCGGCAGCTGCACGAGGTCCTGGTGCACCGCTGGGACCTGCAGGACACGCTGGGGCTGCCCCGCACCGCTGACGAGGTGGTCGCCCGCGACTGCGTCGCGGAGGTCGTCGACACGCTGCACCCGCGCCAGGTCCGGCTGGGGCGCGTCCCGCCCGCCCGCACCGGCGTGGTGCTGCGCGCCCCCGGCGCGACCTGGGTCCTCGGCGACCCCGCGCGCCTCGTCGCCCACGTCGACGGCCCGGCCGGTGCGCTGGCGCAGCTGCTGTGGCGGCGCACCGGCCCGGACGACCCCCGCCTGGTCGTCGCCGGAGACCGCTCCGCGGCCCTCGCGCTGCTGGGCACCGCCCTGACCCCGTAGGAGGGACCCGCGATGGCCCAGTTCAAGGTCTACGGCCGTGACCACGTCCTGCGACCGCTGCGCGCGCAGCTGTCCGACGTCCTCCACGGCGCCGCTGTCGACGTCCTCGGCCTGTCCGCCGCCGAGCGCTTCCACCGCTTCTTCCCGATGAGCGCGGAGGACTTCCCCACCCCCGAGGGGCGCAGCGAGGACTACACGGTCGTCGAGGTCCTCGTGTTCAGCGGCCGGACCGTGGCGACGAAGAAGGCGTTCTTCCGGCGCCTGTGCGCCGACTTCGCCGAGCGCCTGGGCATCGAGCCGGTCGACCTGGAGATCACCGTGGTGGAGACCCCGCGCCACGACTGGGGCGTCCGCGGCCGGGCCGGGGACGAGCGGGACCTGCCGTACCGCGTCGAGCGCTGACCCGGCCCGGCGCCCGGACCGCGCCTGGCCGTCAGGGGTGGTGCTGTCCTCCTCGGACCCCGACCCCCGGTGCGCGGCGCGTCAAGAAGCCGCCACCGGCGACGCCCCGGCGCCTGCGCGACGGCGCGGTGTGCCCGCCAGGAACCGGTCGACCCGTTCGACGGCCGCCTCCACGTCCCAGCCGTCCTCGCCGCGGGGCAGCGCCTCGGCGTGGGCGCGGGGCAACCGCGCCACGAGGTCCGCGGCGTCCTGGGTGCCGCGGGAGGCGTCCTCGCCGACGAGGACGAGCACGGGCACGTCCACGGCGGCCAGGAGTTCGCGCAGCGGTGCGCCGGAGGCCCACGCGACGGCCTCGGCGTCGGCGACGTACGCGCCGGCGCGGCTGGTCAGGTCCACGTCGCGGTGCGCCGGGGGCGTCTGCTGCCGCAACCGCGGTGGCATGTGCCGCAGGTAGTGCCACACCGCGCTGTGCAGGTCGCCGGCCCGCACGCACCGGTCCACGCCCTCCGCCCACTCCTGCACGTCGTGGTGGTGCGAGGGCGGTTCCAGCGGCGGCTCCCACAGCACGAGCCCGTCGACGGGCAGGCCCCGCGCGGCCGCGGCGAGGGCCACCGCGCCGCCGGCGCCCAGACCCGCGAGGACGCCACCGCCGGTGACGCGCAGCAGGGCGTCCACGGCGGCCAGCTCCCGGTCCAGGTCGACGCGGCCGCCGACCCGGTTCGCGCCGCGGCCGAGCCGGTCGTGCACGACGGTGGTCCACCCGCGCCGGGCCAGGCCCCGCGCGGTGGCGGTGGTGACGGGGTCCTTCGTCGGGTGGGCGTCGGCCCCGGCGACGAACGCGACGGCCGGTCCGTGGCCGTGCCGCTCGTGGGCGACCGTGTCCCCGCGGGACGTGGTGACGAACTCGCTCATCGACTCCTCCTCGAGCCGGACGTGCGGTGCCGCTGGTGCTCCCGAGGGTAGTCCCGCGCAGCCCGCGGGGCGACGGGTCGGAAGCCCCTGGCGCGTCCCGTCCGCCGGTTCCCCGGCGGACGGGACGCGGCCGTCAGACCGCGACGTCGAGGTCCACGTCGACGGGCGCGGTGGCGGTGGCCACCTGGGCACCGGCACCGCCGCCCATCGACCCGTACCACTGCGTGGTGCGCACGCTGTGGGCCTGGAAGCGGCTGAAGTCCGGCGCGCTGCCCGCGGCGCAGGTGAACGGGAAGCGGCCCTGGTAGCTGCGCAGCAGCGACCCGAACCCGAGGTGCGTGCGCACCGGGGTGGCGGTCCGCGAGACCGGCACCTCGGCCAGGCCGTCGTAGCTGAAGGACCCGGCGCCCGGGGCGAAGCGGTCGTTGCCGACGGTGAAATCCTGCAGGTACCGCTCGCTGCCGTCGACGAGCGTCCCGTCGGCGGTGAAGCAGCCGCCGTACACGCTGCCGGTCATCGACGTGGCCGTCACGGTGGTGCGGCTGTTGGGCGCCACGGTGGTCATCACGTCCCCGCCGCGCATCCGCAGCGACAGGCCGGGCGCGACGTCGAGCCGGCGGTCCAGCACGTTGTCGCCCTCGTTCGACTCGGCGATGCGCTTCGCGTCGTCGACGTGCGCGCGCACGGTGCGCTGCCCGGCCACGGCCGGCCAGGTCGCGCCGGCGGGCCCGCCGACGGCCGACAGCGTGACGCGCTGGCCGGGTTGCAGGGTTCCGCGGAAGTCGTCGGACCAGGTGCGCAGGACACCGTCCACCTGGAAACCCACGCCGTGGACCACACCCGCGGGCGTCGCCGCGTTCCCGCGGTTCTCGATCGTGGCCGTGAACCGCACCTGCTGACCGGCCACGGGCGCCGTCGGCGCCCACGTCACGCCCGTCACCACGAGGTTCGGCTGCGGGGCGGCCGCGCTGCCGGGCGCCGCCGCGACCACCGTGCTCGTCAGGACCGTCGCCGCCGCGAGCGCGGCAGCCTTCGTCACCTTCATCTCGTCCCCCCGGACTCGTCGGTGCGCGCACCCCCCGGTGACCGCGCGAGCGACACCGTAGACCCCCGCTGCTCCGTCCGGGTGAAGATCACCGAACCGGTGCGCCGGCGTGTCCGGACGCGCCGGGGGGGGGGGGGGGGGGGGGGGGGGGGGGGGGGCGGGGGGCGGGGGGGGGGGGGGGGGGGGGGGGGGGGGGGGGGGGGGGGGGGGGGGGGGGGGGGGGGGGGGGGGGGGGGGGGGGGGGGGGGGGGGGGGGGG